>CAYPVN010000325.1:0-1509 GCA_964414155.1 uncultured Chitinophagales bacterium | reverse complement strand
GAACAATCGGCCGAATCGAGCGGGGGTTCATCGCGCGGCCGGACCTCTGCGCGGTCAACAACAACGTGAATCCTCGGCAGTATCTCGGGAAATTCTACCTTGATTCGCTCACACATGATCCGGTCATGCTCAAATATTTAATCGACCTGGTCGGCGAAGAGCGGATCGCTCTTGGCTCCGATTATCCATTTCCTCTTGGAGAACCAGAACCCGGTGCAATGATTTCATCAATGTCCGGCCTCACCGCGAAAACAAGGCAGCGACTACTCACTGGCACAGCGTTAGAGTGGCTGGGATGACTGAATTCAACACTGACCAGTCCTTTGCCGCGACACTGGATGCCCAAGATCCGCTCAAAGACTACCGTTCTCGTTTTCATATTCCAAAACAGAGTGATAACACCGAAGCAATGTATCTCTGCGGTCATTCGCTTGGACTTCAGCCGAAATCCGTAAAGCAGTACGTGGAACAGGAGCTCGCCGATTGGGCCAGACTTGGGGTTGAAGGGCATTTCCACGCGAAGCATCCCTGGATGCCCTATCATGAATTGCTGACCGGGCAAACGGCGAGACTCGTCGGTGCAAGGCCGATTGAAGTTGTCGTGATGAACAGCCTCACCGTCAATCTTCATCTCATGATGGTCTCGTTCTACCGGCCCACCCCCGCACGTCACAAGGTTGTCATCGAGGCCAATGCTTTTCCTTCCGACCAATATGCTGCGAAGTCGCAAATCAGGTTTCATGGGTTTGATCCTGAAGATGCACTCGTTGAGCTGCAACCACGAGAGGGAGAAGCATTCATCAGGACGGATGATATCGAGGCGTATCTTGCGCGCGAGGGGAAATCTGTTGCGCTCATCATACTGGGCGGTGTGAACTACTACTCCGGCCAGGCATTCGACATGGAGCGGATCACGCGCGCAGGGCATTCACACGGATGCATGGTGGGTTTCGATCTTGCTCATGCCGCCGGCAACATTCCTCTGAAGCTGCATGATTGGGATGTGGACTTTGCCGTCTGGTGTTCCTACAAATACCTCAACGCGGGGCCAGGCAGTACCGCCGGATGTTTTGTTCATGAACGCCATGCACACTCGCCGGATTTGCCGCGCTTCTCGGGATGGTGGGGCACTAATAAGACAGAGCGGTTCTTGATGGGACCGGTTTTCGATCCAATTCCTGGAGCCGAGGGGTGGCAGGTAAGCAATCCACCCATCCTGCCGCTTGCCGCATTGCGTGCTTCGATGGATATCTTCGACGAGGTGGGTATGGAGAAGATCAGAGCGAAGAGTGAGTTGTCGACCGGATATCTTGAGTTCCTTCTTGATCAACACGCACGATCCGGTATTTCCGTTATCACACCAAGAGATCCAAAGCAGCGGGGGGCGCAGCTTTCAATTCGAGTAGCATCACATGGCAAGGCGATATACGAGACGCTGACAAGGAATGGGGTAATATGTGATTGGCGTGAGCCGGATGTCATCCGGGTTGCACCCATCGCTCTTTACAA
>CAYPVN010000324.1:0-1520 GCA_964414155.1 uncultured Chitinophagales bacterium | reverse complement strand
CCACGCAAATGTATCAGCAGACCACCCAAGCCGGAGCCCCTCCCGGCGGTGGCCCGCAAGGTGGGCCTGCTGGCGGACAGAAGACCGATGAGAAGAAGGTCGAAGACGCCCAGTACGAGGTTGTGGACGACAAGGATAAAAAGTAAGAAAAGATAGGATTGGGTCATTAGTCATTGGAAAGGCGAGGTGATCCCTCGCCTTTTGTGTTGGAAGGTGTAGATATGAACTTCAACAGATTCACAATCAAATCACAAGAAGCCGTACAGAACGCACAGGAGATTGCGTCAAGCTACGGCAACCAGATGATCGAGCCAGAACACTTGTTTGCTGCACTTGCATTCACGCCATAACGCAGCTCGGCTCCCGACCCAATTCACATAGTGAATTCACACGGAAGTGGAACAGTAGTTCGACACACGACCGCATGTGGAGATGCCCTCAGCTGTGATTTGGAGTTTAGTCCAAGTCACAGCTCACATTTCTCTATTGCTTTCAGCCTCCCTTTTAGGTAGGTTTTCAACCGTCAGGCAAAAGATTTTTATCAGTTCAAGCAGGTATAAACATGATTTCTCTTGTGGTGCAGGGCGGAGCCTGGGATATCCCGGACGAGTTGGTTGATGCACATCGAGAGGGAGTACGGCAGGCACTGAAGGAAGCGTGGGATATTCTCAAGGATGGTGGCTCTGCTATTGACGCGGTTGAAGCAGCAATCAGATATATGGAGGATGACGAGACCTTTGACGCAGGGCGTGGCTCGTTCATGAATCAGTCCGGCGAAGTCGAGCTGGACGCGAGTATCATGAACGGCCAGAACTTACGCGCTGGGGCAGTGGCGGCAGTGCAGAACGTGAAGAACCCGATCACTCTTGTGCGCGCGATCATGGAACAAAGTGACCACGTGTTGCTGGTTGGAACTGGAGCGGCTCGGTTCGCCCGCGAGCATAAAGTAAGAATGTGCAAACCGGATGATCTCATTACTACCAGAGAACTCGATCGATGGCGCGAAGCGATGCGACAAGAACAGCATTCGGCAAGAGACTCGTTCATGCACAAGCAGGTTGCCGCCGATACGGTCGGCGCCGTTGCGCTCGACGAAGAAGGCAACATTGCAGCGGGCACGTCAACCGGCGGGACTCCCAATAAATACCCTGGCCGCGTCGGCGACTCGCCTCTTATTGGCGGCGGTACATACGCGGATAACTCGATCGGTGGCGCGTCGACCAGTGGATGGGGTGAATCGCTGGCTCGAGTGGTGATGGCCAAGACAGTTATTGATATCATGGAACGGAACGGAGGAGATCCTGAGAGTGCGGTCCATGAAGGGATAAGAATTCTCGAACGGAAAGTGGATGGTCTCGGCGGAATTATCACGCTCAACACGAAAGGCGGAGTCGGAATTGCATTCAACACACCAAGAATGGCTCGTGGTTTCATGAATTCGAGGATGAAGACGCCTGTTGTTGCTATCTAGCGAACTGCTGAAAAAAGTGCTCTTCAACAGCATCCGCGTCAGGGTGAGC
>CAYPVN010000323.1:0-1522 GCA_964414155.1 uncultured Chitinophagales bacterium | reverse complement strand
AGCCTTTGCTGAGGTCAACAATATAATGTTCAGCAAAGCAGGAAACTGTATCGATGCCTGTTCGGTTTTTCTTGTAGGTGCCGTTCGTTAGCACTCGCTCTACCAGGTCGAGGTACTCTCGCATGTCAGGAATTCTACTTGTCTATTGACCGGGAATCGGGCTTTGCGTCATGAAGTGGAGGTAAAATACGGAGACAAGGGCTGAGATGCAATCACTTCAAGGTTAACTCAAAACGTCGTTGGCATCTTAATGACTGGAACGATGCGAGACCGACCCATGAGCCGACGGTGCTTTCCTTGTAACAAAAAGGGAAAATTCCACGTATTCATTCATAGTCCGTAATCCGTATATTTGGACGCCAGGTGGGTACGCCGCAAACACATATGAGGAAAGTATTTTTAGGGATGGTACAGAAGCTCGGCATATTTTTTGGTCTGGTGGCTTTATGTCTCCCCGCTAGTTTTGGAGGAGAGCGTCCAGTTGTGACGCTCAAGGATTTTAGTGAGAAAGAGCTGAAGGCGATCGGCATCGAAATTTCTCAACCCACAACATTTCACATCAAGGCCCTTGGGGCAGGTGGTGATAATGAGAGGAAGAACAGAGAGGATGAGATGTTCGCTTATGCATGGATTCTTGACGCAGAAACCCGGAAACCTGTTTGGAAGATGAACCCGGGCAACACCTCAAACAAACGAGATGACCGAGAGTTTGATGATAACATCACACTCAGCCGTGGAAGCTATGAGGTATATTTTAGCGCATGCACCTTTGGCTATCATACAGCCTTCAAACACATTTCTATCAACGTTGATCACAGGGACAAGAAGTTTCCGGGATGGGAAAAAGACGAGAAAGGATTCTTCTCGTTTTTCAAGGGTTGGTGGTCCGACGATATCGGCAAATCATGGGAGAAGAGATCGCGCCAGTGGGGCATTGAGATGTTGGTTGAGGATTCGAAAGCGTCGATGGTTCGGACATTTACGCCTCCCAAAGAATTTCCCAATGTGCTATTCAAAGCGGTCGGCCTGGGTGAGCACGAACTCGTGCGAAGCGGCTTCATGTTGTCCGAGCCGATGATGCTGCATATCTACGCGTTGGGTGAAACCCTGTCTGATCGAGAACCGGCTGACTACGGATGGATTGTTAACGCCGCCGACAGATCGCGTGTTTGGGATTTGCGTGCCAGCCGGCCTACAGAGGCAGGGGGATCCCAAAAAAACATCAAGTCTGATCGGGACGTTACTCTCGGGAAAGGAAGCTACGTCGTCTACTATGTAACCGACGATAGCCATTCGGAGGTTGATTGGAACGCGTCTCCACCCGATGATCCCTTGAATTGGGGGATTACAATAAGTGCGACGGATGAACGGGACAAAAAGAAGTTCAGGCCGTATCGGCATGAAGAAGATGAAAACGTTATTGTTAGCATCGTAAGAGTTCAGAATGACGAAAACCGTTCTGAGGGATTCACGCTGAAAGAGAACAGCAAGATAAGGGTGTATGCGTTTGGCGAACGGAGCA
>CAYPVN010000322.1:0-1526 GCA_964414155.1 uncultured Chitinophagales bacterium | reverse complement strand
GGGTTCAATAATGTCTTCGGTTATTACATCGAGATCACCCATACGCACAAGGACAGGATTCCCGGCAATTATATTCGCAAACAGACGCTCACAAATGCCGAGCGGTACATCACTCCCGAGCTGAAGGAATACGAAGAGAAAATCCTGCACGCGGAAGAGCGGATGTTGGCGCTTGAAACGAAGCTGTTCGATGATCTCCGCTTGAAGGTTGCCGAAGACGCAGAGGCGATCCAGACCAACGCCCGGCTGGTTGCGGAGCTGGACTGCTTCACATCTCTTGCCACGGCGGCGGTGGAGTATTCGTATGTTTGCCCCGAGGTTGATGATTCAACAAGACTGGAGATTGTCGACGGCCGTCATCCGGTGATTGAGCGACTGCTTCCTCCCGGCGAAAAATATATCCCCAACAACGTCAGTGCTGATACGGAGAACGAACAGATCCTCATCGTCACCGGCCCAAATATGAGCGGCAAGTCAAGCTATTTGCGGCAGGCGGGCCTCATTGTTCTGCTCGCGCAGATCGGCAGTTTTGTGCCGGCGAAGAAAGCAACCATCGGCATCGTCGACAAGATTTTTACAAGAGTTGGTGCAAATGATAACATAGCTTCAGGCGAGAGTACGTTTCTGGTGGAGATGCACGAAGCGGCACACATTGTCAACACAGCCACGAAACGGAGCCTCATCCTGCTGGATGAGATTGGGCGGGGAACCAGCACCTTCGACGGAATCAGCATCGCCTGGTCGCTGACGGAATACCTGCACGAGAAGGTAGGTGCGCGCACGTTGTTTGCAACACACTACCACGAACTGAACGAGCTGGCCGATCTCTTTTCCAGGATCAGGAACTACAAGGTTGAAGTGCGCGAATACGGCGACAAGGTGGTGTTTCTTCACAAGGTCACACCCGGCTTCGCGGATCATTCCTACGGGATTCAGGTAGCCCAGATGGCCGGACTGCCGGAAGAAGTTACAGAACGGGCGAAGAAGATACTGAAGAGTCTGGAGGGATCGGAATTAAGTGTTCATGGAGACGGGGAACCGGAGACTGGGGGGCGGAAGAAAAAGCAGGGTCGTGTGGTCGGGTCGGAGGTGCAGATGACGCTGTTCGAGATGAAGGACGATGCCCTGAGGAAGGAGTTGAACGCAATCGATATTGAAAACCTGACGCCGCTGGAAGCGTTGCAGAAGCTGGCGAACCTGAAAAAGAATCTTCACAAATGATGAGAGACATGCCATGACACTTGATGAAATCAAAACCCTTCACGCCTACAACTCGTGGGCAGACAACCGCATTTTCGAAGCACTCACTCCATTACCGAAGGAGTTGTACTTGCAGGACTTGAAAAACAGTCACGGCGGGATTCACAGTACATTGATCCATCTTGTAGGCGCGGAGAAGGTCTGGCTGGAGCGGTTCCAGGGTGACCCGCAGCCCTTTCTCACGCAGAGCCCACCACAGTCACTGACTGAACTCAAAGTCGTTTGGGAGAAAGTCGGTTACGACACCGCCAAATGGCTTGGCACGA
>CAYPVN010000321.1:0-1531 GCA_964414155.1 uncultured Chitinophagales bacterium | reverse complement strand
GGAACGACGTTGGGCGGATCAGCCAATACGGTACGGTGAGAGTGCCTGTGTTCAAGAAGGTGGAGAGGTACTCACATGTCATGCACCTGGTATCGGAGGTTCATGGAACTCTGAGAGAAGGGAAGACAAGTCTGGACGCGCTGAAGGCGTGCTTTCCTGCTGGGACGGTTTCCGGCGCTCCGAAAGTCCGCGCAATGCAGATCGTTGAAGAGCTTGAACCAGCCCGGCGCGGCATCTATGCCGGTGCGGTGGGCTATCTTGGGTTTGACGGAACACTCGACACATGCATAGCGATTCGAACGATTATCGCCCATCGCGATACAATGATCATCCAGGCGGGCGCAGGCATAGTGGCCGATTCGGTACCCGAGCGCGAGTATCAGGAAACAATGGACAAAGCGCAAGTGCTGTTCGATGCAATCAATCTTGCAACACACGGGCTCAACGCTGCCCGTGGGAGTGATAGTGTCGGAGATTTGACGGACCAAAACATATGATTCTCCTAATCGACAATTACGACTCCTTCACGTACAACCTCGCGCAACTTGTCGGTGCAGTGACGACAATCGATGTGAAGAGAAACGACGAGATTACTGTGTCCGAAATCGAGGGTCTGAATCCCAGCGGTATACTCATCTCTCCGGGACCGGGAAGGCCAGAACAGGCGGGTGTTTGTGTGGAGACAATCAGGCGGCTCGGGCCAAGAATTCCGATACTGGGCATCTGTCTTGGACACCAGGCAATTGCAACTGCGTTTGGTGGATCGATCGTTCACGCGCCCACCATTATGCACGGTAGAGTCTCGTCCATCCTCCATTGTGGAAAGCACATCTTCACCAACGTCTCCAATCCGTTCATGGCCACACGATATCACTCTCTCATCATCTCATCAGATGATCTTCCCGTTGATCTTGAAGTAACTGCCCGCACCGATGACGGGGTTATCATGGGAGTACGACACAAACGCTTCCCAATCGAGGGAGTGCAATTCCATCCTGAATCCATTCTCACGGACGAAGGCGAAAGGATCATCCGCAACTGGCTAAAAGTGCAACTATGATGATGAAGCAGTATATTGAGAAGTGTCTGGCGGGGGAAGACCTCTCGGTCAGCGAAGCCTCTCAGGCACTTGAACTCATCATGACGAACCAGGCGACCGAGGCACAGATCGCCGGTCTCCTTGTGGTACTTCGGGCAAAAGGGGAATCGGTGTCGGAGCTTGTTGGCTTTGCCCGAACAATGCGCGAGAAATCCGTGCGGGTGCATGTTGACGATCCGAATGCGATCGACATGGTAGGTACAGGAGGCGATGGGCTAGGAACCTTCAATATTTCTACTGTCGCTTCGTTTGTTGCCGCCGGTGGCGGTGCCACGGTAGCCAAGCATGGCAACCGATCGGTTTCCAGCCGGAGCGGCAGTGCAGACATGCTGAGCGCCCTCGGCGTCAACATTCAGCTTGAGCCGCAGCGGGTCGAATCGTGTATCAATGCGATTGGTGTTGGATTTCTGTTTGCGCCCTTGTTTCATCCCG
>CAYPVN010000320.1:0-1563 GCA_964414155.1 uncultured Chitinophagales bacterium | reverse complement strand
ACGACATCAACACGCAGACGGAGATGGTGAAGCTGAACATCGGCTACATGTCGCAACGGTTCTCGCTGTATGATGACCTGACGGTGGAGCAGAACATCCGCTTCTTCGGCGGCGTGTACGGGTTGCGGAACAGAGAACTGCATGAACGCATGGCGTGGGTGTTGTTAATGGCCGACCTGAGAGGCCGGGAAAAAAGTCTTACGAAAACATTGTCGGGAGGATGGAAGCAGAGACTTGCACTGGGTTGCGCAATACTCCACCGGCCGAAGATTGTCTTTCTCGACGAACCCACGGGTGGTGTCGATCCGATCTCACGGCGGAATTTCTGGGATCTGATCAATGAACTCTCATTCGAAGGAGTGACGGTCCTTGTTACGACCCACTTCCTTGATGAGGCGGAGTATTGCAACGATATCATACTGATCAACGCGGGCAAGCTCATTGCAAACGGCAGCCCGATGGAATTGAAGTCAGAGTATATCAAGAACCCGATCCTCGAAGTAGCGAGCAGCAATGTCGTAGAAGCGCTCGAGGCAATACGCGGGAAACCGTGGGCGTTGGAGACCTCCGTGTTCGGCACGAAACTGCACGTGATGGTGAAGGATGAGAAAGAAGGAAGGCGGTTGATTACGCAGACGTTGAAGGAGAAAGCCTTGACCGTCGAGCATATCGAGAGGATTGTGCCCTCGCTGGAAGATGTGTTTCTCTATTTGCTCGAGCAGGAAGGGAAAAAGCCAATTGACAATGAGTAATAAGCAATCAGCAATAAGTAATGAGCAATAATCAATGAGCAATCAGAAGAACAGACTATCGACTCATGACTCCATAGACCCTGTGGTGAGCGAAGTCGAACCATCTCGACTCTAAAAACTCTATAGACTTTTTTTATGTTCAGATCTCTCAAACCCATCATCATTAAAGAATTCCGGCAGATCAGCCGCGATAAGACATCGTTGGGGATGCTGCTGGTTCTTCCCGCTGGACTCATCGTGCTCGTCGGCTATGCGCTCAACTTCGACGTGAAGCATATCCCGCTGGCAATCTATGACCAGAACAGGACGCAGCAAAGCAGGGATTTCCTGAATGCCTTCAGACATACGGAGTACCTGGACCACAAATTCAACGTGAGCAGTTACGCCGAGATTGAGGAGCTCTTCGATAGAGGTGCAGTGAAAATTGCCATTGTTGTTCCGGTCGGATTCGGGGAAGACCTGCTTGCAGGACGAAATGTACACGTACAGATTCTCGCGGACGGCTCCGACGCGAACTCGGCCGGGCAGGCAATCAGCTACACGGCCCGGATGACCACGGAATACTCTTCAAAGATGCTGGCGGATGCCCTTTTCCGAAACGGAAGGCAGCAGTATGTGCCGGTTGATTTCCGGCCGAGGATTTGGTACAATCCCGACCTTGTGTCAAACAAGTTCCTTATTCCCGGACTCATCGGTTTTATCCTCGTGCTGACTGCTGTCATCTCCACGTCGATGACGGTTGTGAAGGAAAAGGAACGCGGCACGATGGAGCAGATCATGGTTTCGCCGTTGCGTCCGGTCGAGCTGATTC
>CAYPVN010000319.1:0-1566 GCA_964414155.1 uncultured Chitinophagales bacterium | reverse complement strand
ATCTATTGACTATTTCGGGTTAATTTTGCAAGTTGTGCAATAATTTAACGGGATGACCTACCGTATCCCTTGAAATCACGCGATCGTGGCGTGAGCAAAACACCGATCGCAAAAACAAGAACTCAATTTGAACATCGTACCAAGGCCTCATAAAGGATCGTTGCTTTGCCTGCTTGTGCAGATATTTCTGCTGGCTACTCTGTTGAGTTCGAGTGCCAATGCCCAGAGTCTGCAAAAGGAAGAAATCAAACAACAGGCGGAAGCCCAGCTTCAGCAGATGACACCGGAACAGATTGATGCGAAAATCAAGGAATACGGGATGACGCGTCAGGATGCTGAGACTCAGGCACGAGAGCTCGGTATTGATCTTAATGCATTCCTCCAGCAAAGGGGCAAGGCCATCGCGCCTCCACCGCAGGAGCCGCCAAAGGTTGAGGCCGATACAGCTGTAAACAAATCCCCCTCGCCTGCGGAAATAATGGAAAATGAAAAACCCCGGCTTGATTTCATCGGCCCGGGTGGAATACCATACTTCGGTTACAATATCTTTGCACACGTGCCTGCGGCGTTTGCGCCCACCGCGGCGGGGCCTGTCGATCCCGAGTACCTTGTCGGACCGGGAGATGCACTCAAGGTAACCGTTTGGGGTCAGGTTGAGTTGCAAAGCGAATTGATGGTGGATAGGGAAGGACGGATATTCATTCCTACCGTTGGACAGGTTCTTGTTTCTGGATTAACGTTGAAACAAGTCTATGAGACGTTACAGAAGCAGATGTCGCGTTCCTATTCAGGCCTTCTTTCGCAGCCGCCCACAGTGTGGCTCGATGTCACGCTTGCCCGCCTCAAGCCCAAACGAGTTTTCATTATGGGCGAAGTGGAAAAACCCGGCGGCTACACTGTAAGCAGCTACGCGACCGTATTCAATACGCTGTACAGCGTGGGAGGTCCAACGGTTCGAGGAAGCATGAGGGATGTGCGTGTTCTGAGGGGCAACAAGCTGACGACGAGCGTCGATCTCTACGATTATCTTGTTGGAGCGGATCGGACCAACGATATCAGGGTTCAGAACGACGACATTATTTTTGTGCCGCCGCGAGGGAAAACCGTCACGATCACCGGTGAGATTCGGAGACCTGCCATTTTCGAACTTCGACAGGGAGAACATCTTCGCACGCTGCTTAATTTCGCAGGTGGATCACT
This sequence comes from uncultured Chitinophagales bacterium, assembly GCA_964414155.1. Classification (GTDB taxonomy): domain Bacteria; phylum Bacteroidota; class Ignavibacteria; order UBA10030; family UBA6906; genus CAYPVN01. Next base: position 366 of record CAYPVN010000319.1, on the reverse strand, counting down.
GAGTACAGCGTATCTGGAACGCGTGCAAATAGATCGGATCATTCCATTCGCGGAGAGAAAGAGAGGGGAGGTTGAGCGCCGCGTTCTTGATGTGGACTTCAGGTCGATTTTGAATGAGAACAGGGACTTCACTCTTGAGGATGGTGATAGTATCACCGTCTATTCGGTTGAGGATGAGCGCCTCAATACGGTGAAAATTTCCGGCTCAGTCGTGCGTCCAGGTGTGTACGAACTGGAAAAGGCTCCAACACTGCGCTCGTTGATCGCGGCCGCCGATGGATTGCGTCCGAAGACATATCTTGAGTTTGCGCATCTGGTCAGATTCAACAGCGACCTTATTACAAAGCGGATCATCCGGTTCAATCT
>CAYPVN010000318.1:0-1592 GCA_964414155.1 uncultured Chitinophagales bacterium | reverse complement strand
ATCGCCCTTGTGAAACTCCAAAAAATATACCATTCATGGGGTCAATTGTCAAGTTCCCGTTGCAATTCGGGCCTAGTTTTGAGATCTTCTTGGGCATTCTCTGATAGTCCCTTGGCGGGAGTTCTTCCTCTTTCCACTGTCGGAACATGATTGTCAAAGCGTTCAAGATGTATCACCACAAGGCTGAGGTGGAGTCGGCGGAAACCCACGGGCAGTGCTGGCACGGCGACACATCGGAGAAGCTACGGCGTAAAGGATTTGATGTCACGGGGATTGACCCGGTTGAGCGGATTCTCACTGAGCCCTCCTACGGGAGCAAGGTGTTGATGGGAAAGTGGCTGTCCGAGAGAAATCAGTACGAAGGAATCTCTGAGGCACGATGACGTTGGTGGTCATATCGAGACACTACTTGCAATCAACGCTCTATTGAAATAGACTGCTTCTTTCATTAGGTTGTTTCAGACTTGTGGGGCGATGCTTGAATGCCGAGGCTGGCATCAGGGAGTCGCCCTTTGTGTATTGATTGTCAACTGATGGAGTAGGTGTTGGATCCTATTAGAGGACAGTGCAACATCTGTGGCTGGGCTGGCGAGTTCTTCAAATCGGAGATGGATCGTGAAGGAACGATGTGCCGCAACTGCAGCGCAACGAGTCGGCACAGAGCCGTTGCGTATGTTGTCGGCCAAGTTCTGAGGCACGGTTCGCTCCCTGTCTTCCAATGGCCGAAGAACAGGTCGGTAAAGATCCTAGAATCCAGTGCGCGCGGCTCGTATCCGATCATGTTTGCAGAAAAGTTCGATTATTACGCGACGGAGTTTGATCAGGCGAAGATTGCTGAAGGCAAGCATCCTCGCGAGTATGCTGATTTCCAGAAGCTGCATTATGCCAATGAGACATTCGATCTCGTTGTTGCTTCCGACGTCTTCGAACACGTGCGCAAGGACGAAGATGCGTATCGGGAAATCCATCGTGTTCTCAAGTTCGGCGGATCATTCGTGATGACGGTTCCGTATGACCACAATCGTCCAAACACGATTGCACGTGTTGACACAAGTGGAGAGAAGGATGTGCATCTCCTCGATCCCGAGTATCACGGCGGTGGCGGACATACATTGACGTACAGGAATTACGGACGGGATCTGCTCTCGCTCCTCAAGCGCGTCGGATTTGCAGTTGGCCACATTGAGCTTTCCGTGCCTTCACACGCCATCACCCGACAGAGCGTGATCATTGCGCGCAAGGGAGACTTCGTTGAGCTGATTGACGGCGCTCCGGAGAAGCAGACTCAAAAGCGGCTCGGATTTCTTCTGCCATACCGGTTGTTCCTGCTTTTCAAATTCAACATCAAGGGGTTCGTTCATTATTTCAAAGAGGCAAAGAGAAAATGAAAGCCATTGTCAACCGTTCTTAGGTGCTACATTCATTTGTATCGTCCTAGAATAGGTCGATTGTCGAAATGGTACCAGATGAATACATGCTGCCAAAGAGAATGGGTCTATACGTCGACCTTCCCTTCCTGCGCCACAAGAAGAATAGATGGGAAATGAATGCGCTTGGAAAGCTGCTGGACCGTTTCTTCCGGTCGATCTCGC
>CAYPVN010000317.1:0-1602 GCA_964414155.1 uncultured Chitinophagales bacterium | reverse complement strand
GCGCAGGCATTGCGCACGCTTCTGGCAGCCGTTGCCGCGAAAGAAGGCAAGCGGGCAATCCTTGAAATTGCTGATTGATGAGCGCCAAACCCGAGCTTTACGCGGTTGGGAGGATTGTGAAGGCTCACGGGGTTAAAGGGGAAATCGTAGTTCAAGCGATGACCAATTCGCTGCAGCGCTTTGTGAAACTGAAGCGCGCATTTATTGGAAGGGTATCGAAGGACGTTCGGCCGGTGAGAATTGAAAATGCGAGTGTGGGTGGTCGAGGTGTGAGAGTGAAGCTTGCCGAGATCAATGATAGAACGACAGCCGAGGGGTTACGTGGAGAGATCATCTTTGTCGACAAGGAAGAGAGAATCCGGATCCCGAAGGGAACATTCTTCATTCATGATATCATCGGCCTTCGTGTAGTTGATGAAGAAGAGAATTCCATCGGCGTTGTCAAAGACGTTCTCCAACTTCCCGCTCACGACGTCTACGTTATTGACTCAAAGGGTCGGGAAGTGATGGTTCCTGCTGTAAAAGAGTTCATAAAGCAGATTGATATCGGTGCAGGAACGATGAAAGTGAAGCTTATCGATGGGCTGGTGGATTGACGATGCGGATAGATGTCGTTACAGGATTACCGAAGATACTCGCGAGTCCGCTGGAGGAAAGCATTCTCAAGCGCGCACAGAAAGAGGGCGTGGTTGAGATTGTTCTCCACGATTTGCGGGACTACACGACCGACAAGCACAGAACGATCGACGACACGCCGTATGGTGGCGGTGCGGGAATGATCCTCAAACCCGAGCCGGTGTTCGATTGCATTGAAATGTTGCAGAGCCAACGTCACTATGACGAGGTTGTCTACCTAAGTGCAGACGGCGAACCGCTCAGCCAGCGTGTTGCGAACGAGCTTTCGTTGAAAACGAACCTCCTGTTGCTGTGCGGTCATTACAAGGGAATCGACGAGAGAATTCGAGAGGCATTGATTACGCGAGAGATTTCCATCGGGGACTACGTCCTCACGGGCGGCGAGCTTCCCGCGCTGGTACTGATCGATAGCATTGTCCGGTTGATCCCCGGAGCCATCCACGACGGTGAGTCGCTGCTGGAGGATTCATTTCAAGATGATCTTCTGGATGGACCGCAATACACCCGGCCTGCAGTTGTTCGGGAAATGAAGGTGCCGGATGTGTTGCTATCCGGCAATCACAAGGAGATTGCTGCGTGGCGCCTGGGGCAGCGACACCAACGTACATCAGAGAGACGCAAGGATTTGTTCAACCATACAAAAAACACTTGATCGACGGAGACAGACATGGACAAACTGAAGTTAGTAGAAGCGACGCAAATGAAAAGCGGGATACCGGATTTTCATCCGGGCGATACGCTCAACGTGCACGTGCGCGTGGTAGAGGGTGACAAGGAAAGGATCCAGCAATTCCAGGGGGTTGTGATTGGACGGCATGGCTCGGGAATGAACGCGACATTTACCGTGCGCAAGGTTTCAGATGGCGTCGGGGTCGAGCGTATTTTCCCGTTGCATTCCCCCCGTCTTGCGAAGATTGAAAAGGTGAAAGAAGGAACTGTCCGGCGCGCAAAGCTGTACTACCTGCG
>CAYPVN010000316.1:0-1627 GCA_964414155.1 uncultured Chitinophagales bacterium | reverse complement strand
GCGCTTCGAGCAGACCGGACAGTTTTTCAAGGTGGGGTACGAAGTGAATTTGTAATGCCCGGTGAATGTAATGGCGTGAGATAGTAGATCAGACTGGCAACGCGGGTGTGCTCACTCGTCGAGCTTAGCCCCGAACCACTTGCACGCTTGCCTGGACCCCTTTTTTGGGGTTGAGGACATTGGCTAGCATGAGCGCGCCGTAGCGTCCGCGCATCCGCGGCGGAAATGTAGCGTATCATGGCTTCTTCAACAAGAATCACCGCTATAACAGTATGGAAGACCGTTCTTGGGAGACACTGAGGGGTCGATCGTGGATAGGTCGATAATGAAGGCCAGTTGACTTTGCCTGTCATGATGTGCTATATTGCATTGTCATTTTGCCAACCCATCCTATATAATCATGACAAGCTACATTCAGCGGGAAACCCGGTCCGTCGTTGGCCGGGCTTTGAAGGCCATGCCGGTCGTCATTATCACAGGGATGCGGCAAACAGGCAAGACCACATTCCTCCAGAACGATCCACTGTTCAAGAACTTCCGCTACCTGAGTCTCGATGATTTCGCCACGCTGCAAACCGCGCTCTCGCAGCCGGAGTCACTGCTCGAATCGGGCGATCGCCTCTGTATCGATGAGGCACAGAAAGCACCCGAGCTATTGAATGCTGTGAAGAAAGCAGTTGATCGGAATCGCACGGCGGGCCGGTTCGTGCTTTCGGGATCAGCAAACTTCGCGTTGCTCAAGGGAATGTCGGAGAGCCTGGCCGGGCGGGCGATCTATATCACGCTCCAGCCGTTCTCCCGCCGGGAGATTCACGGCGCGATCCAACAAGAACCTTTTCTCATCAAGGTTTTGACAGGAAAGAACGTCCCATCAATCAGCCGGGGAACTTCCGTCGGAACTGCCGATATCCTTCGGGGAGGAATGCCTTCAGTGAGCTTCATGTCGGCTGCCGACGCCGCTGTGTGGTTCCGAGGGTTTGAACAAACATACGTCGAGCGTGACATTCGGGATCTCGCCCGCGTTGAGGATATGCTCGGCTTCCGGAGCGTCATCAAACTTGCGGCGCTGCGGGGCGGTCAGCTTCTCAATGTCAGCCAGCTTGCCCGCGATGCACGGCTGTCAGTCGTTACGACAACGCGCTACCTGCAGCTTGCGGAGACCTCGTTCCTGTTCAGGCGCCTTGCCCCATTCCTGCGCAACCGTTCCAGTCGCTTGATCAAGTCGCCGAAGCTGTATGTTGCCGATTCCGGACTGGCGTGTCATCTCGCCGGAGTTGAAAGCCTGGAGAGCGGCGATGAGGAGCCGCTGCGCGGAGTATTGTTCGAAACGTATGCCCTGCAAAACATCTCATCAATCCTTGAAGCGAACCTGCCGGACGCCCGACTTTCCTACTGGCATGTGCAAGGGAGACACGAGGTGGATTTCATCATCGAGCACAAGAGGAAGTGCATTGCCATTGAGGTGAAATCCGCAGTCCGCTGGTCGGAGAGTGACCTCGCATCGATGAACGTGTTCATGGAGAGAACCCCATCATGCGAGGCGGCGATTCTTGTGTACAACGGAACACAGACCGCACAACTCGGGAAGAAACTGTGGGCGGTGCCGATGGGCGTGATGCTTGGGTAG
>CAYPVN010000315.1:0-1650 GCA_964414155.1 uncultured Chitinophagales bacterium | reverse complement strand
CAGGAAGACGACGAATTCCGATTCGCTTCAAAGATCAAAGAGGAAGAAAAACGCGAGGACGACAAGAAGATCGATCTCACCAAGGTCAAGAAGAAACTGACATCCCGTCCGGCTCCTTCCTCGACGTACAGCAATCTCACACCTGCGAGCATCAACCGGGACCAGGTCCTGCTGGATGTGGTGTCGTTCATCGGCACGCCGTACGTGTTCGGCGGGTCGGACAAGAAAGGCATTGACTGCTCGGGGTTTGCATGCCAGGTGTACAATTCGGCGGTGAACAAGAAGCTGCCGCGTTCGACGAAGGAACAGTATCGCGTCGGAGCCGAAGTCACCAGGAGCGACCTGCAATTTGGCGACCTCGTCTTCTTTAGTACTGCCGGCGGCAGCCCCTCGCATGTGGGGATTTATATTGAAGACGATCTCTTTGCCCACGCAAGCATGTCGTATGGAGTCACGATTTCCTCGCTGGACAGCTCCTACTACCGGAAGCGGTTCGCCGGCGCCCGGCGCGTTGTGGAATAGGATCACTCCCTTCCATACTCATCGCTTGAACTTTATCCGCTCACCCCGTATATTCAATCACCAAATAATGAGATGATCCGTGTCTGTTCTTCCCGTTTACACATATAACCAGTCCGTTCTTCGCAAGAAGGCAAAGCCCGTTCGTGCTGTCGACGATGCGCTGATCAAGCTCATCGAGGACATGTTTGATACGATGCACAAGTCCAACGGCATCGGACTTGCGGCCAACCAGGTAGGCTCGCTGCAGCGTGTGATTGTCGTGGATGTTTCCGAGATGGAGGAGACAAAAGGCCTGAAGCCTATGGTGATGCTGAACCCTGAAATGGTCTCCGAAACCGGCACGTGGACGATGGAGGAGGGATGTTTGAGCATCCCGGACATCCGCGACGAGGTCGAACGCGCAGACGCCATCACCGTTCGATACAAGGATCTGGAATTCACCGACCGGCAGCTTGAAACAAAAGGGCTGCTGGGCCGGGTTATCCTTCACGAGATCGATCACCTGAACGGCATACTCTTCATCGATCATCTCAGCGCCGAAAAACGAAAACTGCTGCGCGGCAGATTGAACAAAATCCGCAACGGCGACGTGGACGTGACCTACACGATCGTGACGGAGTTTTCTCCAACGGAAAAAGCTGAATCCAGGTAGCCAAAAGAGGAGACGCACTTCGCGACGAACATCATCTTCATGGGGACGCCGGAATTCGCAGTCCCCAGCCTTCAAGTCCTGCTAGAGAACAACTATCCCATCCAGACTGTTGTCACCGCTCCCGACAAGCCCCGCGGGAGAGGACAGCAGCTCTCACCAACGCCCATTAAAGAACTCGCACTCAAGCACGCGCTGCCCATTTTGCAGCCATCGGCACTGAACGATCCCGCTTTCGTCTCAGCACTTCGCACCTTCAAACCGGACCTGATCGTCGTTGTCGCGTTCCGGATTCTTCCGAAGGAAGTCTTCTCCATCCCGCGACTCAGCTCGTTCAACCTGCATGCGTCGCTGCTTCCGAAGTACCGCGGCGCCGCGCCGATCAATTGGGCGATCATCAACGGCGAAACGGAAACAGGCGTGACGACATTCCTGCTTCAGGAGAAAGTAGACACGGGAAATACGTTGCTTCAGGCCAG
>CAYPVN010000314.1:0-1652 GCA_964414155.1 uncultured Chitinophagales bacterium | reverse complement strand
TTTCCTGGGCTGATGGGCATCATCTCGGCATCTACCATTGGGAATACCTCCGTTCACTGTGCGAATGCGACACCTGTGGGAGTGTTCGGTTCTAGTTTAGAAACACCGTCCAATACAAAGATGAGCTACTTGAGACTTTGCAGGGCATTCTTGAGTTTCTCGAAGGACTCTGGGGAATTGGCTTTATAGGCAAGGTCAATGTAGGCGAGCTTTCCTTTTCGATCCACTACAAACACAGTGCGTTTGTTAAACCCGTTTTCCGGGTTGAAGCTCTGATACGTCGTTGCGACATCGTGCTTATGATCGCTCAGAAGAGCGAATTGAAGCTCATGGTACTTCGCCCACTCACGATGCGAATATACATAATCGCCGCTAATACCCAGAACCGTCACGCCAAGGTCAGTAAGCATACCAAAATTATCCCGCATAGTGCACATTTCTTTCGTGCAGCCTCCGCTCCAGTCGGCAGGGTAGAACGCGAGCACGATATTCGACTTTCCAATAACATCCGAAAGTTTAAGATCTTCGGCATAAATGGAATCCTTTGTTGCACAGGGGAGCGTAAAATCCGGTGCCCGGTCTCCAACGCGTAGCTCCCCTGAGTGGGCTGCGGAAGAAACGAAGAGAGCAAACAAAGCCATCATGCGAATGAACAACCTACCTTTGAACATCATGAAACCTCCTTAGATCAATTCTACTTGAAATTTACCGTTAGATCGTGTTAAATGCAACTGTGAATAGCTGGTCTCGATTCCTTGACATTACAGGAGGGGGTAGATATATTTGTTCAATTGCCTCTCTCATTACAGCCCAATCCAAAATGAACCTTCAAGGAAAGACTGCAATCGTTACAGGAGGAACCGGCGCGCTTGGAAGCCGCGTTGCGGAGTTCCTGTTTGCGGAAGGCGCCACTATTGCAATTCCGTACACATCTGAAAAATCGTTGAGCTTCATTCCTAAGTCTCTGTCCGCGGAACCAGGCCGTTTGCTGACAATAAGGGCGGATCTTACCAATGAGATGCAAGTGCAGTATCTTGTCGATGAAGTGGTGAAGAGATTCCATTCTCTCGATATTGTGGTCAATACTGCAGGAGGATATCTCGGCGGGAAAATGATCGAGGAGACGACTGTGGATGAGATGCAGGGAATCCTGAGTCTGAATTTCATGACCACGTTTCTCGTCTGCCGAAGTGCACTTCGGGTGATGAGAAAGCAAAATTCAGGCAGGATCGTGAACATAGCTGCAATGCCGGCTCTGACACCCACCGCAAGAAAAGGCCCCTATGCAATTTCCAAACGAGCTGTCATAACGCTGACTGAAACAATTGCTGAAGAAGTCAAGGGAACAGGCATCACCGTCAACGCCATTGCGCCGAGTACAATCGTAACGGAAGCGAACAAACAGTCTATGCCGAAAGCCGACTTTACCAAATGGGTTTCTCCCGAAGAGATCGCCCGATTAGTTGGTTACCTCTGCTCTGATGAGGCACGATCTGCAAGTGGGAATGTCATCAGGATCTACGGTGGAGTTTGACGGTCTGAGGTTTTGTTGACTTTCTGGCTGAAATCATATATTTTTGAGCGGTGATCATATCAAAGTCGACAGATAGAATAATCGGATTCAAGCACCAGCTTTGAAGAGCTCAGGGCGG
>CAYPVN010000313.1:0-1659 GCA_964414155.1 uncultured Chitinophagales bacterium | reverse complement strand
CCCTACTCCTTATCCTGGTGAATGTCGCGATTGTCGCGGTCTTCATCTGGCTCTTTCGGAAGAAAGACCTTCTTTCCTATTTCAGCGGCGGTCGGTGGTGGCTGACCTGGCTCTCGATCGCGGTCATAACGCTGATGGATGAGCTCACTTCCGTTTTCTACGCTCCAAGCGAAGCCTTTCGCTTCATTGGATTATACGCCATTGCGTTCATTGCGGTCACCTCCATCTTCATGCGATTCCTTTCCACAAGGATGGTGGAAATTGCGGAGATCCTCGAGCATCATAAGATCAAGGGCGGTGGTGTGTACTCTTTCTCGTACCTCGTCCTTGGTCCGAATGTCTCCTTCGTTGCGGTAGCCTCGATTCTTGTGGTGTACATCCTCACGGCAAGCATCTCAACTGTCAGCGCTGTAGAGAACGGTTTTACCTTTATTTCTCTGGAATGGTATCACAAACTGGGAATTGAGTTCGCCATCTTGTGGGGCATCGCAGGTTTGAACATTCTGGGAATCAGAGAGAATGCACGGTTTACATTCAGCATGTTCTTCATCGTGACCATGGTGCTTCTCACACTTCTCGGGTCTGCGCTGATCGATGCCACACCCGGTTCATGGAGGATGATCGGTGATAGCTTTACATTCTCTGCGGAGAGAATCGGTGACGGGGGTGTTTTTGGGGGATATTGGTTTGTCATCATTTGCATTTCGAGTTCGATTCTTGCCTATTCGGGGATCGAGTCCGTGGTTCAAACTGCTGGCCTCGTCAAAAACTGGCGGGACATCTCGAAGGCATTCCTTTTTCTTGCTCTCACGACCGGAATTTTCACACCGCTCGTTTCCGCCCTGGTTCTCAGTTCCGGTCTGAATCCTGCCGAGCATGAGACCGATCTTATCACGACATTTGCTGCTCACCTCAATGGCGTCGGCTTCGGACTGATGGTTGGCATTATTGCCGGGATAGCATTGATGATGGCGGTGAACACGGCGTTTGTCGCTGCAAGCGAACTTCTGGAGAAGGTTGGACACCGTTATCGCTTCGATTGGCTTCTCAAGACAAACAACAGGGAATCACTCTACCGCATTCATATCATGAATGCAGCCTTCTTCAGTCTCATCATTGTTATCACTGAAGGAAGTCAGGCCATTCTCGCCCAGATGTATGCATTGAGCCTCGTAGCGTCGTTCTGCATCAACATTGGGAGCCTGTTGATCTATCGGTACTTTACAGGGACGAAGGAAATTCGGGCTTACAACACGTCCCGGGTCGGCACGATGACCATTTTCATTATTCTCATTAGTTGCTTTATATATCTGACTGCTGTCAGGCCCTATGGTGTTGGCTTGTGGCTTCTTGCGACGGTCCTCCTTCTGTTTGTCGGGCTTATGATTGCGAGAAAGAGAGCGCCCGAACGCGTTGAGATAGAGCAAACCGACACCCCGATGCAGATGATCTTTGAGCTTGTTGAAGCCCCGGGGGATAACCTTGACATTTATTTCAAGCGGCCAAAGGAAACGGGCGAGAACCCGGCACCGAACGTTGCGTTCGTGAGCTTCTACTCCCCCCGGGCAGGGATTCCACCACGACTTGCACCCCGGCATTTCCGTTTTGCTGCTTCGGGGCAGACACTCTTTGACAGCATCACGGAACTCCTCTATGTCT
>CAYPVN010000312.1:0-1708 GCA_964414155.1 uncultured Chitinophagales bacterium | reverse complement strand
CCATCGCCGTGAGGATCGTCTACTATGAGAAGGTAAAGGATGGTATCGAGATCGAGTACGAATAATGCAAGCCATGAAATCCCCCAACATCCTCGAACAGATCAAGATTCACCTGATGTCTCGCTCCATTACTTTCCGCGAGGTCCATCACGAACCAATGCATACTTCTGAAGAATCTGCCAAAGCCCGTGGCGAAGACATTTCCATCAGAGGTAAAGCGATCCTGATGAAAATGGATGAGGAGTTCAAGCTCTTCGTGTTGAGTGCAGCGAAGAAGATCGACTCCCCAAAGATCAAAGCTCGGTTGATAGCGATTTTCGTTTTGGAGAATTTCTGAGTCGAGACAGACTCGAAGATGACACCATGAGTTCTCATTCAACAGAAATGTTGTCTCTTCTCAAACAATACTTCGGCTTTCCATCCTTCCGCCCGCTGCAAGAAGAAATTATTCACGATGCGCTTGCAGGAAAGGATGTTTTCGCACTGTTGCCGACAGGCGGCGGCAAGTCGCTTTGCTTTCAGCTTCCAGCGTTGGCTCGTTCCGGACTTGTGCTTGTCATCTCGCCGCTCATTTCACTGATGAAAGACCAGGTGGACGCGCTTCACGCAAGCGGCATCGCGGCGACGTTCCTCAATTCTTCCCTTCATCCACAAGAAGCACACGAGCGCATTCGCGGCTTGCACGAAGGCAGATTCCGTCTGTTGTACGTTGCGCCTGAGCGCGTCATGCTCTCCGGTTTCCTCAGCGACATACAAAATTGGAATCTGAGCCTGATTGCGGTCGATGAGGCTCACTGCATTAGTGAGTGGGGGCATGATTTTCGTCCTGAGTATCGCCAGCTTGTCGAGCTGCGCAAGCTGATGCCGGATGTTCCCGTGATGGCATTGACCGCAACCGCGACGACCCATGTCCGTGAAGACATCATTAAGTATTTGCATCTCCGCCAGCCCCGCTCATACGTCGCGAGTTTCAATCGCCCGAACCTGCGCTATACGGTTATTCCCAAGTCCGACCCGTATGAGCAAGTGCTTTCGTTTGTGCGAGCGCGACCCAAAGCGAGCGGCATTGTCTATTGCCAGAGCCGCAAGACGAGTGAAAGCCTCGCGTTGCAGTTGCGCGCAGACGGCGTTGCCGCCGCGCCATACCACGCAGGGCTTGAGTCTGTAGAGCGGACAAAACACCAGGAGTTGTTCTTGCGTGATGAAGTGCGGGTAATTTGCGCAACGATTGCGTTCGGCATGGGCATCAACAAGCCGAACGTGCGCTTCGTGATTCATCGTGACTTGCCCAAGAACATCGAGGGCTATTATCAGGAAACCGGTCGGGCCGGCCGCGATGGCTTGCCTGCGGAGTGTGTGTTGCTGTTCAGCGCGGGCGATATGATGAAGCAGCTCATTTTCATCGAGGACAAACCGGACCAGCACGAACAACGCATCGCCAAAGCGCAACTGGAGCAGATGGTGCATTATGCGGAAAGTCCGGAATGCCGACGTGCGCTGCTGCTGGAATATTTCGGTGAGCAGTACATTGAGTTGAATTGCAACGGCTGCGACAACTGCCTCGCGCCAAAGGAAACGTACGATGCTACCATCGCTGCACAGCAGTTTCTCTCATGCATCTATCGCATCAAAGAGAAAAGCGGCTTCAACGTCGGCATGAATCACGTCGTCGAAGTGCTGACGGGAGCGGATACCGACAAGGTTCGCA
>CAYPVN010000311.1:0-1732 GCA_964414155.1 uncultured Chitinophagales bacterium | reverse complement strand
GCGCGGGAAGCGCGGCGAATTCGGACAGCCCTCTTGCAAATCCAGAAAGACATTGGAGGTGGCAGGTTCCCGCTTGACGCAGCGAGAACAGGACAAAAGCGTTTTGTCGCGGAAGATGTGCACATGGCCATCGAGGCGAGATTGATCGAAAAGGTGGGAGCTATCGGCGGGAAGCTGCACACAGCACGAAGCCGCAACGACCAGATCGCACTTGATGAGCGGTTGTTTCTGAGGAGAGCGATAGACGATATCGCAAAACAGATTCAGCGCTTGCAAAAAGTGTTGGTCTCGAAGGCAGAGCGTTATGACCATATCATAATGCCCGGCTATACACACTTGCAACGCGCTCAACCGGTATTACTTGCACATCATTTGCTCGCTCATGTTTCCATGTTGGATCGGGACCGGGAGCGGTTTGCCGATTGCATGAAGCGGGTGAATCGTTCGCCCCTGGGCGGCGGCGCGTTGTCGGGAACGTCGTTCCCCATCGACCGTCGATTCACCGCACACACGCTTCGTTTTAGCGACATCATCGATAACAGCATGGACGCAGTGAGCGACAGGGACGTTCAACTTGAGTTTCTCGCCGCGTCCTCGATCACGATGATGCATCTAAGCCGCCTGTCGGAAGAGCTTGTGCTCTGGAATTCACGGGAGTGGCAGTTTATCGAGATCGGCGATGCCTTCACAACGGGAAGCAGCATCATGCCGCAAAAGAAAAATCCGGATATTGCAGAATTGGTCCGTGGAAAGACAGGGAGGGTGTACGGCGATCTGGTGGCCTTGCTGACGATTATGAAAGGGCTGCCGCTGACGTATAACCGTGACATGCAGGAGGACAAAGAAGCGCTGTTTGATGCTGCGGATACGGTTCGCGATTGCCTGAGCGTCAGCTCATCCATGCTGAAAACGGTGCGATTCAATGAAGATCGATTCGAACAAGAATTACAATCCGATGGGCTGGTGGCAACAGAGCTTGCAGATTACCTTGTGCGCAAGGGGCTTCCCTTCCGTCGCGCTCATACAATCGTTGGTGCGATCGTGCACGCTTGCTCGAAAAAGAAAACCTCTCTGAACAAGCTCCCGCTTGAAGAGTATAAACGCTATTCTAAATTCTTCGGAAAGGATGTCTACACAATGCTCGACCCTCGTGCTTCGATGTCCAACAAGAAATCCGTTGGGTCCACCTCTCCCAAAGAAGTCCGCAAGGCAATCCGGCGATGGCGACGAATTCTTGGTTGATTCGACAGACTTGCTTCTCCACTGAAATCTAATATTTTTAGTACACCATACCGGAGAAAGTCGTCCCCTTGTATCAACGAATTGATCGCACTCGTTACTTGTTCCTCGCCCTTGGGTCTCTTCTGTTGACGGGATCGCTCCACGCAGGCGATTCCACTGCTACGTCATCGCTTTCCCGAACAATTGCCAACGATGCTGCCGTTGTGTGGCATGACGCAGGCTCTTACTTTTCAGCTCCCTTTCATTTCTCCAGTAGAGAATGGCACTACACAGCAGGTGCGGCTGGTGCGACACTCTTCTTGATGAGCATTGATAGAGGCGTGAAGAACAATGTCGGCAACAGTACGCGAGGATCTCTTAACCACGATTTTCTTGACTTACCGACACGCTATGGTGGCGTGACATACGCAAATCTGTTTGCAATGGCAACTTACGCAACCGGACTGATTGCGGGAAGTGACGACATCCGCGTGACGGGGAGGCTTATGTT
>CAYPVN010000310.1:0-1735 GCA_964414155.1 uncultured Chitinophagales bacterium | reverse complement strand
CATTAGGGAGAGGTTCAACATCGGCAGCGCCGGGTACACCGTCAGTGAGAAAAGGTGGTGATGGTTCTGTTCGCAAGGGATCCCGGGGGACATCCACGCGAGGTGGAAACACCCGTGGCGGCAGATCCGGAACGCGCGCCGATCAACCAAGAACTCCACAGCGACCTCCACAAAGCCCTCCCCCATCGGGTGATGGTAGAAGCCGGGGCGGCGGTCGTTCGAACACACCACCGGCGGTTGCACCATCCACTCCGCCAGGTAATCCTCCAGCGCCACCAACAAATACGGGCGCACGCGGGGGAGAGAATCGCGGCGGCGGGGGTCGTCGTTAAACCATAGTTCCGAAGATTTGTCGAATTCATAAAAGCGGGAATCAGGGGATGAAAACACGTTGGCTTGTCAGTATTGCACTTCTTGTCTTTACAGCAACACAGGGATTTGCACAATTTCCTGAAGATGCGCTTCGCTTTGCGACGCCGGGGTTTGGCGTCGGTGCGAGATCACTTGGGATGGGAAACGCCTACACCGGCGTAGCAAGCGACTTCAGCGCTCTCTACTGGAATCCGGCAGGGCTCGCACAGTTGCAGCACGCAGAGTTCTCGTTCGGTCTTTCGCATTTGAACTTCAAAGATAACAGTTCATTTTTTGGGGCATCAGACTTGTACACCAACAACTCGACCAACCTCAACTCGCTTGGGTTGGTGTTCCCGGTCGATGTTCAAAGAGGAAGCCTGGTTCTTGCATTAGGGTACACACGCAACAGTAATTTTACCACAGGGCTGTCCTTCAGTGGGTTCAATCCCACCAGCAGCATCATCCAGACGTATGCACAGGATGGCGCACCGTACCCGTCAGATCTCTCTGGCAATCTTGCGTACCAGTTATTCTTAACCAATCTCGATACAACCAGCGGCCGGTTTATCAGTCCGATTTCGAGTAACCTGACGCAGTCAGGACAAGTCATTGAAAGCGGCGGAATCAATAATTGGTCGGGCGGTGCCGCTATTGATATGGCTAGGAACCTTTCTGTAGGATTGGCTCTCACGTATCTGTCAGGGACGTATAAATACGATCGAACTTACAGTGAGAAGGATACGAAAGATCTCTACTCTACGCTCCCGTTTGACTTCGATGAATTGGTTATCACTGATAACGTAACAAGTGATATCACGGGGTTCAATGCGCGGCTCGGACTTCTCTACCGCGTGCCTGATCGATTCAGATTTGGTATCAATGTCAAAACTCCGACCAGATACAATGTCAAGGAAACCTTCAACACGATGGCCAGGAGTTACTTCGACAACGGTGATTTCTTCCCAACCAACGGACCGTTCGAGACTCCTGGCTCAAACGAATATGATGTTCTTACACCCTGGGTGTTCAGTACGGGAGCGTCGTTTATTATTCGCGATCTTGTTCTGTCGGGAGATATTGAATATACGGACTGGACGCAACTCGAGTTCGACAACGCAAACGCCGACCTCATTAGGCTGAACAAGCAGATCAAGCAAATCTTCAGGCCTACGGCAAATCTCCGGGCAGGCGTTGAATACGATTTAAAGGATTATGGCGTGCGGATTCGAGGTGGGTTCATTTACAATCCATCTCCCTATGATGGCGACCCTGTTGAGTTCGCGCAGAAATATGTTACGGCAGGTCTCGGCATTCTCCTCGGAGAAACAACGATGCTCGATGTAGCGTATGCGCGCGGCTGGTGGAAATCATTCCGCTCAAA
>CAYPVN010000309.1:0-1742 GCA_964414155.1 uncultured Chitinophagales bacterium | reverse complement strand
GACGCTGTAACTCATCCCGTAGCAGCCGGTTCAGATCGCTGGCATCTGTGTAACGTTCCTCTTTCACACGCTTTCGCATCGAGTCCATTATGTTCAACGAGGCATCGACGCCCACATCTCCTGCAATCAGTATTTCTTCAATGTGCTCCAGAAGGTCATCGTCAATTGTTGACTTTGTGGAAATCAGCCGCGTCACCTTGCCGACGATACCCTCCCGTGTTTTGGCAAGGCCTTTCTTGAGTTTTGTAAACCCTATTTTGTCGAGAAATCCCATACAAAGAGTAATGTTTGATTCCTATTTTGCAACACTCTGAGGGGTTTTCATCACCTCCACAAATCGTCCTACATAGAGTGCAAGTGAAAGCGCAAGCATAATAAGAGTGGCTCCGATCAATACATGCGTTGTAACGCCTTCAACTCCGATGACCATCAGAAACAACGTCAACGCAAGAACGCCCACCGCCCATTTCCCGATTTCGTTGGACTGTAGCACAATTCCCCGCCGGTTCTTTAGGTACATCCCTCCGACGAATATTACAACATCTCGTCCGATAACGGCAAGCACAAACCAAAGCGGGATCCTGTCGAGAAACAGAAGGACGACTCCGACTACCCCCACAGCAATCTTGTCTGCCAACGGGTCGAGGATCTTTCCCCATTCAGTTGTTTCATGAAAGCGGCGTGCGAAGACGCCGTCGAGCTTGTCCGTCAGTGCCGCGACAGCCATGATAACACCACCCCACAGTCTATTGAATGGGATGGAAGAAAGCATCACAAGTGCAAACGGAATTGCCAGTAGGGCGCGGGAAATACTGAGGATATTTGAGAGCGTGAAGAAGCGACCAGCCGACTTTGAGCTCGCCGTGGATATATCAGCATTGGGCAGTGACTGAGCTTGTGGGGAATGAATTTTGGTCACGCCTCATTCTCTTCCTTCGATTGGCTTGTTTCGATCTTCACGGGATACTTTCCGCTAAAACATGCCGTGCAATAGTTCTCACCGTTCTCTTGCGGCGCGCAATCCAGAAGATCTTCAATCGACAAGTACGAAAGGCTGTCTACGCCAAGCGACTGGCGGATTTTCTCCACGTCGCCATCGAGCTGGTTGGCGATCAGCTCCTTCGGTGTCGGGAAGTCCATACCATAATGGCAGGGATATTTGATCGGTGGCGACGTTACGCGAAAGTGGACTTCCTTCGGCCCCGCTTGTTTCACAAGTTGAACAAGCTGCCGTGATGTCGTCCCCCGCACAATCGAATCATCCACAATCACAACAACCTTATCCTTCAAAACACCTTTGACAGTATTAAATTTTGTCTTGACCTTGTTCTCGCGTGCAATTTTATTTGGCTGGATAAATGTCCTGCCGATGTAGTGACTGCGGATGAGCCCAATCTCCAGCTTTGCATTTCCTCCACTCTTCTCCGTTTGCTGGACGAACCCCATCGTTGCCGTATTACTGGAATCAGGAACGTTAATGACGACGAGTTTCTCTTCCGGGTCCTTCGGCATCACCGGGCTTGCGATTGCAAGTTTCTTGCCGAGCCTTCGTCTCACCTTGTCAACACTGTGGCCGAAAATCTGACTATCCGGCCGGGAGAAATAGATGTATTCGAAGATGCAGTGGTGGGGAGTTGCGGGTTGATCACTGATTCGCAGAGACTTTACTATTCCAGTTTGCGTTGCCGTTGCATCGATAACGACAATCTCACCCGGGTCGACATCACGCACATACTCCGCAT
>CAYPVN010000308.1:0-1754 GCA_964414155.1 uncultured Chitinophagales bacterium | reverse complement strand
CAGCGCAAGCGAATATTCATAGGAGGAATCTCCTCAGATCATTCATTGACATTATTTTCGGAGCAACTGTGTTATCCCGACTAATTGAGAAAGTCGAGCAACGGAATTTCGAACATTGAGTTTAGGTTCCAGAAGAACCTGTCGCCGCTCGTCGTTGGGAGTGCGCATGCGGCGGTACAACATTGCGACCGCCATCTCGGCCATCTTCGAAATCGGTTGTTCGACGGCGGTTAGTGCTGGCGACAGGTATGTTGCAAAGACGGGATCATCAAACGTAACAAGGGAGATGTCATTCGGAATCTGGTAACCATTTTCTCTACAAGCTTCCAAGGCTCCAAGAGCGATCAAATCACCAGCAGTGAAGATCGCACTTGGGGGGGAGGTCATTTTCAATAACAATTTCGTTTCGAGATATCCATTCATTGAGCGGAAGTCATCTCCGACAATGAGTCGATCGTCGATCGGAAAGCCGGCCTGCTCCAGCGCCAGCTTGTACCCCTGGAGCCTTGCCTCATTTGCATACGTTCCCGGCAATCCCTGAATAAAGGCAATGCGACTGTGCCCTTCTCTAATGAGGTGGTTGACAGCCAGCAGCGTTCCCTTCACATTATCCACACTTACTGAATCAACATCGAGTGCGTCAAAGCAACGGTCGACAGTCACAAGCGGTACACCGGTTTCGCACAGCTTGCGAAGGTGGGAAAAATCCTGACCCACGGAAGCGATGATGAGGCCATCGACGCGCTTTTCCAACAGACTTTTTATGGATGCACGCTCGAGCGCGATGTTCTCGTCTGATTCATATACGATGAAGTTATAACCACCCCTACGCAGTTCTGTCGCGAAACTTTTTATGAGAGCAGAAAAAAATGGGTTGGAGATGTCAGGGACAACGATGCCAATCTCATTCGTCTGTTGAAGGCGCAGGCCTCTGGCGAGAGTGTTCGGCCTGTAGCCAAGCTCTTCAGCAGCCTTCTTGATCAGATGCTTGGTTTCATCGCTAATCTTGTGCTTCTTCGAGCTATCATGCAAAACGCGTGAGATAGTGGAGACCGAAAACCCCGTTCTCTTTGCGATATCCTTGAGTGTGGCACGCATTGATTATTTTTTTGGTGGGTTCTTAACTCATGCCAGGAAATCGTGCAATCCTTTGCATGGTATTCTTGTTATATTATTTGCGTATTCTTACGTTTGTGTGGCACATTCATGCAAACGATTGCATGAATAGTAGGAAATGAAATCGGGTTTGTCAAGAGAATTATTGAAGAAATTCTCAACATGTAATTGCTCAGTAGAAATGTCAGGTACCCCTATTCAAAGGCTTCGAAGGCAAGAGAAGGCCCCCCATGTTCGCTGTCCTCGGGGAGTCGGCAAATCGCATCCAACGGCAAAGCCCCTTAGGTTTTGGGTCGTAGGTACGTATGCCATTCGTTAGCGCGCTCACCGGTTTGGCATATGGCGAATCAGTTGCGCAAAGAGATTTCGGAGCAGGAGCGAGACCCTCAACCCTATCTCAGGCATGGCGTCGGCGCGGAATGGGCAACGGCGGCTTCCTGCAACCAGAGACGAGGCTGCTATGCAGACGTGGGATTGTTACACCAGTTCCAGAATCGAAGAAACCATGAGTTCCGGGTTGAGTTGTGAGATCTTTCTTTCGTCTGCAGTTCCTGTCCCTCCATTTGAGCCTGCGACCACGCACGCAACCCCACACGCTTGATAAAGGCATCTCGTTTGAACCGAGCCTACACACGCCT
>CAYPVN010000307.1:0-1761 GCA_964414155.1 uncultured Chitinophagales bacterium | reverse complement strand
CCTGTTTCATCTGAAGCAATATATGTCATATCCGACATGGAGTCAAATCAGTACATCCGCCATCAACGCAAACGGACCGCATATCACACGCAACCACGACATTCGGTTCATTTGTTGAGGCTTCGCTCATGCTCACGCTCGCTCAATTTAGTTGAAACTCATTCAACGCTGTACCAAACGTTATACGCGTCGTTTCACCGAACCACTTCAATCAAGCTAACACCCGGAAACCGTAGCCGGTATTGTTTCACGGCGGCCGCACCTTCGCACCAGCTCTTCACCTGATCGAACGTATAGGTGTTGCCTCCGATTTCATTCAACAGATTCAGTCCCACCATCAATGGCACAAATCGGGAAAGCGGGGATTTTCCAACCTCTCTTTTTAACTGATCCAGGATGTACAGTTTGCCTCCCGGAACCAACGCACCCAGAGCGCGGGCAATGAGATGCCGGTTTTCGTCCGCCGAGAGTCCATGGATGATGTTGAACGCAAGGATGCCATCTTGATGCGCGGGGAGCTCCATTTTCAGGAAATCGCCCGCAGTGAGTTCCAACCTCCCCTCCATTCCCTCTTCCCGGACAATGGGGGCCGTATGCCGGAGGGCTTCTGCAAAATCAACGACCTGCGCCTTCAGCGTCGGATAGCGGCGACAGCACTCCATTGCATAGAGCCCGTGTGAGCCGCCCAAATCCAGGAGAGATTTCGGGTTCGGCGGCAATGCAATTCTCTTTTGCACATGCGCCATCAACAGGCGCGCGAGATCGCGCATGGCGAGCACATAGACCTTCCAATCCTCATCACTGAATCTCTCGTAGTATCGTTGGGGCGGTTGACCATGATCCAGAGAGTGCTCGAGATAACTCCAGCGATCATACAGCGTCTCAAAGTAACGAACGAGATTCCCCAGATATGCAACTGAGCTCTTCACAAGCCACTTCGCACCCTCGGCACTCAGACTGTACCTGTTGCCGTTGCGTGCCAGGTAACCGCCGACTACGAAAGAGTCAACCAGAAGCTCAACACCTTCGTGACTCATGCTGGTATTTCTTGCAATCTCAGGTACGGTCAGCGGTTTCGTTTCAAGGGCTTCGAATACTCCACGCCGCACAGCGATGGCGAGTGCGCGGCCATAGAGGACACTGCCAAACGAATCCAGGAGTGGTGTGGGAAGGAGGTGGAATTTGTGGAGGATACGTTCGAACACTGTACGAGTGAGGATCATGGGAACACTCGGTGGAAAGTTTATCGCACCCCAAGCGCGTTGACGAGCCAGAGACTCAGGTCGGGGACGTAAGTGATGACGATGAGTGCAATAAGCAGAATGCCAATATATGGCAATGTTGCGCGCACAACAGTAAAGACGGGCTTGTCGAACCGAAGGCTGGAGATGAACAGGTTGAGACCCACCGGCGGCGTCAGGTAACCGATCTCCAGATTCGTAAGGAAGATGATTCCCAGATGAACGGGGTCGACGCCGTAGGCGGTTGCAATGGGAATGATAAGTGGCACCACGACAATGATCGCGGAGAAAATATCCATCATCATTCCGACGACGAGCAGGAAAAGGTTCAGCACAACGAGGAACACGGTCGGGCTTGCAATGAAGGTCTGCGTGAATTCAAAGAGCTTCATCGGAACCTGTTCGTCGATCAGGTAGCTTGTGAGGCCGAACGCGGCGCCGAGGATCATCAGAATCGCGCCGACAAGCAACATGCTCTCCCGCATGACGCGCGGGATGTCCTTGAAGAGATTGAGGTCCC
>CAYPVN010000306.1:0-1787 GCA_964414155.1 uncultured Chitinophagales bacterium | reverse complement strand
AGTATTCAATGGTCAAAGCCGCGGCGAAGAACGGATGGATCGACGGTGAACGGGTCATGATGGAAATGCTCACCGGTATCAAACGTGCAGGCGCCGATCTTATTCTGACATACTTTGCCAAGGAAGCCTCACGTTACCTCGATCACCAACGGTGAGTGTCACTTTCATGACCACACAACGTTCCGACTCGTTATTCGAAAAGGCCAAAAGATTCATCCCTGGCGGCGTCAACTCTCCCGTTCGTGCATTCAAATCCGTTGGAAGAAATCCTCTCTTCATACAACGTGCGGCCGGTTCCCACATTTGGGATGTGGACGGCAACGAGTACATCGACTATGTAGGTTCGTGGGGCCCGATGATTCTCGGCCACGCTCACCCGCGAGTCGTAGCGGCGATCCAGAAGGCTGCAACATCCGGCACAAGCTATGGCGCACCCACGGAACTTGAAGTTCAGATGGCTGAGCTGGTCTGCCGGATCATGCCGTCAATCGAAATGGTCCGCATGGTGAACTCGGGCACGGAAGCGACGATGAGCGCCATCCGGCTGGCTCGTGCGTTCACGAAGCGTGAGAAGATCATCAAGTTTAACGGCTGCTATCATGGGCACGCGGATTCCTTTCTCATCAAGGCCGGCTCGGGTGCAATGACGTTCGGTGTCCCGGATAGTCCGGGAGTGCCAGATGCGGTTGCGGCGGGAACGCTTTCTGCTGAGTTCAACGATCTCGCGTCGGTTGAATCTCTTGCGGCAAGTCATCGAGGACGGATTTCAGCCGTCATTGTTGAACCCGTGGTGGGAAATATGGGATGCGTGGCTCCGGTGGCAGGCTTCCTTGAAGGGTTGCGAGCGCTCTGCACGAAGGAGGGCATCGTTCTCATCTTCGATGAAGTGATGACGGGCTTCCGTGTCGCTCGTGGCGGCGCGCAGGATTTGTATAGCATCAAGCCAGACCTCACCACGTTGGGGAAGATTATTGGCGGAGGACTTCCAGTCGGAGCGTATGGAGGGCGGAGGGATATCATGGAGATGGTGTCTCCCAGCGGACCGATGTATCAAGCCGGTACACTATCAGGAAATCCTCTTGCCATGGCAGCAGGGTACGAGACGCTTTCTTTACTGATGGAGGAGCAGGACTTCTATCACCGGCTCGAAAAACAATCTCACCGGCTGGCTGAAGGCATCGCAACAAATATTGCAGAGATAAACTTCCCTCTCACACAGAACAGGGTCGGCTCAATGTCCACGCTCTTCTTTACAACCCAAGAAGTGCGAGACTATACCACGGCACTTACTTCCGACACAAAGAAGTATGCAGTTTATTTTCAGGAGATGCTAAAGCAGGGAATCTATCTCGCTCCCTCGCAGTTCGAGGCAGGATTTGTTTCGATTGCGCATTCGGACTCGGACATCGACCGGACTATTGAAGCGAACAGGAAGGCGCTGAAAGTGCTTTCGGATAATAGAGCTGCTATGACGCGCGCAATGCCGTAACAATATTGAGCCGTGCAGCCCGCACCGACGGCAAGAACCCACCGACGATTCCCATAATCACTGCAAAGATCATCGAATTTATCGCGATCTCAGGCGACAAGGCGAAGCCGAACGCCAGTTCGGAAAAGCTTGCGAAGTTCATTGTTGAAATCCTCATGAACCCCATCAGCGACGCAAGCGCAATTCCAATTGCCCCGCCAATCAGAGAAAGCACGATTGATTCGACAAGAAAAGCTCCGAGGACGCTGCGGCGCCGGAAGCCGAGTGAGCGTAGCGTCCCGATCTCCACGGTGCGGTT
>CAYPVN010000305.1:0-1799 GCA_964414155.1 uncultured Chitinophagales bacterium | reverse complement strand
GTCTTGGTCCAGCACATTGACCACGCCGCTGCGACCCAACACGATAATCTTCTTGGCAGAGTCGTCATCCACTTCAATGGACTTGATTCCCTCATACTTCAACACCCCGTCGAACTTCGATTGCACTTGAGATTGCGATGCAATCAAACTGGCGGTACCCCCTGTGTGGAATGTCCGAAGCGTAAGCTGTGTGCCGGGCTCTCCAATCGACTGCGCTGCAATGATCCCGACAGTTTCGCCTGGCTGGATGAGCTTTCCGGTTGTCAGGTTCCGACCGTAACAGAGTGCGCAAATCCCGCGCTTCGCCTCACACGTAAGTACCGAACGGATCTCAACGGTTTCGATTGAGGTCTCTGCGATACGACCTGCTTTTTCTTCATCGATTATCTCGCCCGCCTCCACGATAATCTCACCTGCCATCGGGTCGACAACATCATGGACTGTTACGCGACCAAGAAGACGCTCGGCCAGCGGCTCCTTTACGTCCTCCCCCTCCTTAAGAGCACCCGTGATCACACCACGGATCGTCCCGCAATCCTCCATAGTAATAATCGCATCCTGGGCCACGTCAACAAGTCGCCGTGTCAAATACCCCGCATCAGCGGTTTTCAGAGCTGTATCTGCAAGACCTTTGCGTGCACCGTGTGTGGAGATGAAGTATTCGAGGATCGAGAGTCCCTCCCGGAAATTTGCAATGATGGGGTTCTCGATCAATTCTCCGGTTGCCCCGGAAAGGCTCTTTTGAGGTTTTGCCATCAACCCGCGCATGCCGGCAAGCTGACGTACCTGCTCCTTCGAACCACGTGCGCCGGAATCCACCATCATGTAGAGTGAGTTGAACCCTTCATGAGCGTGCTGCAATGAATCGAACAGTTTTTCCGCAACACGCGTCGTCGCACGCGTCCAGATATCAATAACCTTGTTATAGCGTTCGCCGTTGGTGATGAATCCCCGCGTGTACTGGCTGTACACGTCATCGACATTCTTCTGTGCTTTGGAGATGATTTCTTCTTTCTCCTTGGGAATCGTTACATCATCCAAACTCACAGACAAACCACCCATCGTGGCGTACTTAAAGCCCATATCTTTCAGGCGGTCGAGGAATTCCGCAGTCCGGAGGTTCCCCACCCTGCGGAATGATGTCGCAATAATCTGAACCAGCCGCTTCTTGTTCAGCAGCTCGTTAATGTACCCGATTTCTTTGGGAACGATCTGGTTAAACAGCACACGTCCCGTCGTTGTCTCAACGAGTTTATCCCCAATCCTTACCTTGATGCGGGCATGGAGTCCGACCTTCCCATAATTGTAGGCGATGATAACCTCATCCTGCGATGAGAACAGCATGCTATCTCCGACATCGGCGGGTCTCGATTTTGTCAGATAGTAACACCCGAGCACCTGATCCTGCGTCGGAGTCACGATTGGCGCACCACTTGCCGGCGACAGAATGTTATGGCTCGAGAGCATGAGAATGCGCGCTTCAAGCTGCGCATCGAACGAGAGCGGCACATGGACCGCCATCTGATCGCCGTCGAAGTCCGCGTTGAACGCCGTGCACACCATCGGATGAATCCGGATGGCCTTGCCTTCAACGAGCACCGGCTGAAATGCCTGGATGCCGAGTCTATGCAGCGTCGGGGCGCGGTTCAACAGAACGGGATGTCCATCAATAATATTTTCGAGAATTTCCCAGACCTCCGGTCCTTTCTTATCCACGACTTTCTTCGCGCTCTTCACGGTTTTAACGATGCCACGCTCGATGAGCTTGCGTATGATGAACGGCTTGAACAACTCAACCG
>CAYPVN010000304.1:0-1836 GCA_964414155.1 uncultured Chitinophagales bacterium | reverse complement strand
CTGCCGCATCCGCAACTCTTTGTCGCTTGCGGGTTGTTGAAGACAAATCCCTTGCCGTTCAATCCGTCGCTGAAATCCAGCACTGTGCCGGAGAGATAGAACAGGCTCTTGGGATCAATGAAAACTGTAACGCCATGAATCTCCAGAATCTTGTCGGTCTCGCCAGGCTTTTCGTCGAACGCGAGAACATAGGAAAGACCCGAACACCCACCCCCCTTAACACCGAGCCTCAGGCCATGTGACTCTGGAATTTTGTTCTCCGCCCTCAACCTGCGGACCTGATCTGCCGCCTTTTGAGTCAACGATATCTCTTCGTTCATCGTCGGCTGGTTGATTGTTGCTGTTGCTGACATTATCCATCTCCTTTGTTAATATGTGTATTCAATCATCATTGACATCGTCGTATGCCAACGGTGCCTAATCTTACCGCTTCTGGTATCCCCACTTTTCATAATTTGCTTCGACAACCTCCTGGGATGGATGCTCCAAGATCGGCTCAGGCGTCACTGTAAACTCTTCCTTCGGATGAACCTGGAAGATCTGGGCGTTAATTTGGATATCCTCCTGGAAGATCTCAGGTACTTCTTGATCCTGGAAAATTGCACCGTACGGACACTCGGGCTCACAGGCAGCGCAATCAATGCATTCGTTGGGGTCAATGAAGAGCTGCTTCCGATAATCCGCATCATCAACGGTCAATCCGTAGATGCAATCCACAGGACATACTTTCACGCAGGCGGTGTCCTGACAGTCTATGCATAGTTTCGTAATGACCCAGGTCATGCCGGAGGCATCTTTTCTGCTTTTGTTATGAACTCAACCGTCTCCCATCGGCGCTTGAACCCGCGTTGCACTCAAGTAGTACCGATCTTCTACATGCCAAGCTCAAGTCTTGCTGCTTCGGTCATCATACTCGGGTTCCAGGGCGGATCCCACACGACGGCGACCTTCGCCGCTGTCACACCTGGGATGGCTTTCACCTTTGCTTCCACCTCACGAGGAAGTGATTGCGCCGCCGGACAAGACGGACTGGTGAGCGTCATCGCCACGAGCACTCCGCCATCGGCAGCGACTTTCACTTCGTAGATGAGTCCCAACTCGTAGATGTTCACCGGGATCTCAGGGTCGTAGCAGGTGCGAATCGCCTCGATAGTCTGGTTTTGAATCAAGCTCTGCTCAACCGTACTGATTGATGACGTGTCCGTTTTCTCTTCCATATTCTACTCCGTTGAGACCGTTTCATCCTGTGACTTGAGCGCTGCGATCATTGTGTGCCATGCGAGGATTGCGCACTTTACCCTTGCAGGGAATTCGGACACACCCGAAAAAGCCGCGAGCTTACCCAACTGGTCAATTTCCAATGCCGGGTCTCGTTCACCCGTCACGAGTTTGTGGAATACCCCAAAGAGTTTTTCTGCTTCATCCTTCGTCCTGCCTTTGAGCATGGAACTCATCACAGATGCCGACGCCTTTGAAATCGCGCATCCGGAACCTTGAAAGCTAACATCCGCGAGGGTGCCGTCGTCCATCTTCACGTAGAGCGTATAATGATCACCGCAGAGAGGATTGTACCCCTCAATCGTGCGCGTCGCATCCTCCATCTTCCGAAAATTGCGCGGACTCTTGTTATGGTCCAAAATGACTTCCTGGTAAAGTTCTCGCAATGCAGACATCAGCCAAGCACCTCGATCACTTTGTGGACTCCCCTGACCAAAGCATCAACTTCATCCTTCGTGTTGTAAAACGCAAACGATGCCCGCGCAGTTGCAGGCACATTGAACCGCTGCATCACCGGCTGGGCGCAGTGATGACCTGTGCGGATTGCAATTCCTTCGT
>CAYPVN010000303.1:0-1846 GCA_964414155.1 uncultured Chitinophagales bacterium | reverse complement strand
CTGATCAACGACTACGGCGCGAACCGGCTGATACGGGTGGGCAGCTGTGGCGCATTGCAGTCAGACATCAACTTGCGTGACGTAATCCTTGCAGGGGGGGCGTGCTCTGATTCTGCATTGAACCTCAGACGCTTCAACGGGATGAGCTTTGCGCCCACTGCCGATTTCAAGTTGCTATCCGAAGCTCATGAGGCAGCCCGCAAGCTCAAGATCCCGGTTCGAGTAGGCAACGTTCTGTCAACCGACCTCTTTTACCATGAGGAAAACCCTGGCGACTGGAAGCTGTGGGCGAAGTATGGTGTGCTCGCAGCAGAAATGGAAACCGCGGAGCTGTATACTGTCGCGGCCAGAAAACGTGTTCAAGCGCTCTCCGTGCTGACTGTCAGCGACAGCCTCGTAACGAACGAGCACCTGAACGCAGCGGAAAGAGAAAAGACATTTACCGACATGATAAGAATCGCGTTGGAAGTGGTTTGACCAACTACCGTCGGTCAGGTTCATGAACTGAAGAGAGCGAAGCAAAACCAATTTTATAACAAGAACAGGGAAGGCTCTGCACATTACAGAGCCTCCCCTTTTTCATCAAGATATCCCGACATCATTCCATCAGCGACAACTTCTTCCAGGCCAGTTCTCTTCCCTCTTCTGCCTCCCTTGTGTTAATCCCAAGCATCACTGTTGCGCACGAGAATTCCTCGTTGCATTTCCCCTCTCAAATCGCTACACTTTAACCAGTCCCGGTTTCATCCACACGCTCGGCCTGCATGCATCTCCAATTCCAGGGCGCTGCCCGTACCGTCACCGGCTCCATGCACATGCTCACCGTCGGCAACAGGACGGTTCTCCTCGACTGCGGCATCTACCACGGCCGGCGTGAGGAAGCACGCACGCGGAACCGTGAGTTCCCGTTCGATCCATCCACCATCACTGCCGTCATCCTCTCGCACGCGCATATCGACCACAGCGGCAACCTGCCCGGACTGGTGAAGCAGGGTTTCCACGGAACCATCCACTGCACACATGCAACCAAGAGCCTTTGCGAGGTGATGCTGAAGGACAGCGCGTACATCCAGGAGCGGGATGCCGAGTTCATCAACAAGAGACATCAGAAGAACCACCTCCCCTTTGTGGAGCCGCTATACACACAGGAGGACGTCGACCGGACTGTTGCGCTACTGCAAGGGATGGATTATGGAAAGACCTTCGGCGTCGCTGATGGCATTTCCTGCCGTTTCGAAGACGCCGGGCATATCCTCGGCTCCGCGTCGGTGGCGTTGACGCTGCGGGAGAATTCCCACATAGTTTCTCTCGCCTTCACCGGGGATCTCGGCAGGCCGCATCTCCCCATCCTGCGCGACCCGGTGTTCATCGGCAACGACGGCCCGGTGGATTATCTCATCAGCGAAAGCACGTACGGAGGACGCTTCCACGCTCCTGCGGAAAAAATGGCCGACCAACTGCTGGCACCGATCCGCCGCGCGTTCGAGCGAGAAGGGAAAATCATCATCCCCGCTTTCAGCGTCGGCCGCACACAGGAGATCGTCTACACACTGCACAAGCTGAGTCTGGACCGCAAAATCGACAACCTTCCTGTGTTTGTCGACAGCCCGCTTTCCGTCAATGTTACGGATGTCTTCCGCCGACACCCGGAATGCTTTGACAAAGAAACCCGGACACTAATCGCAGCATCCGACGGGAATAATCTCCTCGGGTTTGATCGGCTCACCTACGTCCGGGATGTTGAGCAGTCAAAGGAGTTGAACCACAGAAAGGGGCCGTTCATTGTCATCTCGGCCTCCGGCATGTGTGAAGCAGGGCGGGTGGTTCATCATCTCGCAAACAGCGT
>CAYPVN010000302.1:0-1850 GCA_964414155.1 uncultured Chitinophagales bacterium | reverse complement strand
GGAGTATTGCGCAACCCAGTGCAAGTCTCTGCTTCCATCCTCCCGACAATGTTTTGGTAAGACTGTTTTCCCGGCCTCTCAGATCGGCCATCAACAACACCCACGCCATGCGTTCATTCAGTTCATTGTTCCTTAACCCGTACACACCCCCGAAGAAGCGGATGTTCTGCTCCACCGTCAAATCATCATACAGCGAGAACCGCTGCGACATGTATCCGATGTTCAGCTTCACCATCTCCGTCTGCGTGTTGATGTCGTACCCGCCAACCATCGCGGCCCCGGACGTTGACTGCAACAGACCGCACAGCATGCGGATTGTTGTGGATTTGCCGGCACCGTTCGCACCAAGAAAGCCGAAGATCTCGCCTTGCTTCACCGTGAAGCTTACACTGTTCACCGCCGTAAAGTCGCCGAACTTCTTCGTCAGGTTATTTACCTGGATTGCATCCATACTACCAGCGTTCCTCTGAGGAATTGATCATCGTTCTTCGCCAATCGATCGTGCCAACCGCGCCTGTGCGATTTCATGTTCAACAAGCGCTCCGGTCAGATTCGTTTTCGCCTGCAACAGCGCAACGTCCGCATCGAGCAGATCCGACGACGTGGCGAGCCCGTTCGTGTACTTATCATTTGTACTGCGGTAATTCTCCTCGGCCTGGCCAATAGCTTCCCTTGCAACGCCAATCTTCTGTCGGCTTCTCTCGACCTGCAACTGGTTGCGAGT
The DNA here is from genome assembly GCA_964414155.1 of uncultured Chitinophagales bacterium. Classification (GTDB taxonomy): domain Bacteria; phylum Bacteroidota; class Ignavibacteria; order UBA10030; family UBA6906; genus CAYPVN01. The sequence continues at coordinate 1,126 of CAYPVN010000302.1, read as the reverse complement.
CACCTCGAGCGAGACGTTATCCTTCATCTGATCATACAGATACTCCACCTGCTGAAGCTGGGCCTTTGCCTGCTCGGTCTGATATCCCGTTGCGCCCCAGTTCCAGAGATCGAACTGAAGCTGCACACCCGCCTCCCATGTCCCCTTGAATTCATCCCGCGTCGGCAGGTAGCGCACGTTCGGACGATTGTAGAAATACGCGCCGGCGAGAAAGATTTGCGGCCACCAGTTCCCTCTTGCAGCCGTTACGCTTGCCTCACTTGCCTGAACCCGGAAATACATCGACTGCAAGTCGGGACGCGAGGCAACAGCCCGCATAACGAGGTTCTGTGCAAGCGCGCCGGTACTTCCACCGTTGGAGTACTGCTCAGGAACAGAAGATAGTTGCAGATCGGTATCGAGCGGGAGACCGAGGAGGTTGTTCAGATTCATCAAAGCCACCTGCACATCATTAGCGGCGTCGATCTGCGTCAGCTTTGCGCTGGAGAGCTGCACTTCAATCTTCAGAAGGTCGTTCCGTGTGACAAGACCGGCTTTCATGAGATTCCTTGTGTCTGCAACATGAGCATCAAGCCGCTCCACATTCTCATCAACAAATTTCTTCACCTCTCTGGTCTGATACAGCAACCAGTAGGCATTCCTGATGTTGAGGATCAGATCGGCTTCGTCCGAGCGATGTTCAAACTCGGCAGCCGTTGCCGTCAGTTCTGCCGCTCTTGCATTGCTGCGCAGCTTGAACCCCGTGAACAATGGCTGTTGCAACGACACTTTAAGATTGTAATTGTTGAGCACGATAGGCGAAAGTACTACAGACGAAGGAAGAAACGGCAGAGTAATGGCAAACGGGTCGACATCACTCAAGCGCTTGTAGCCCGCTTCGAATTTCAATAACGGCAGCAGGTTCGTGTTCAACTCGCTGGCCCGCGCAGAGGCGGCTTCAACCTTCATGGAAGAGGCCTTCAGAGTCTTGCTTCGCTCTTTGCCGATGCGAATTGCATCGTCCATTGTCAGGGTTTTCGCCTCCTGCGCAACGCCGGAAGCCGTCGCGAGGACCAGTAACAGAAGTATCCATTTCATACCGCAACCTCTTGTGCTTTGGAATGACCCAGAAGTGAGATGAAGACAT
>CAYPVN010000301.1:0-1859 GCA_964414155.1 uncultured Chitinophagales bacterium | reverse complement strand
ATAACGATCATTCGTTGCCAGATCGGCTTTGATCGGTACTCCCATGGCTCGGGAGACCTGGAGAGGTACTCTGTGTCGAAGCTCTCATCAATCATACCGGCAATCTTGACATATCCGCCGACCGGAATCCAGGACACACAGTAATCTGTCTCGCCTATCCGTTTTCCAAACGCACGCGGAGGAAATCCAATTGAGAACCGATCCACACGCATACCGCACAGCTTCGCTGCGAGGAAATGCCCGAGCTCATGGACAAACACAAGCACGCCAAGCGTAACGGTGAAATAGAATATTGTTTCGAGGAATTGCATTGAGAAACTTTCTGCTTACTGTAGTGTCAGAGAATGTTGTCGGACAAACTCACGAGTTTCCCTGTCTGCACGAACAACATCTTCCAATGTTATGTCTTGAAGGGGCGTGTGCCAGCTAAGGGCTTCCTCAACAAGAGTTGGAATCGTCGAGAATGGAATGTGTTCGTTCAAGAACAATTCCACGGCTGCCTCATTTGAGGCATTCAGCACCGTAGGGGCCGTTCCCCCGAGCTCCAGTGCTTTGAACGCAAGATCCAGACACCGGAAACGCGAACGGTCGGGCTGTAAGAAAGTCATCTGATGAAGGGTAGTAAAGTCGACCCTCTTATATGATGCTGCAGGTCGTTCCGGGTACATGAGCGCGTATTGAATGGGAATCTTCATATCCGGGATACCCATCTGTGCTTTCATCGAGCCATCTGCGAATTCAACCATGGAATGGATGATCGATTGAGGATGAATCACAACCTCGATCTTCTCTTGTGGCAGGCCGAACAGCCAGAAAGCTTCGATGACCTCCAGACCCTTGTTCATCAGGGTTGCTGAATCGATCGTGATCTTGTTGCCCATTTTCCATGTCGGGTGGTTCAACGCTTGTGCAACGGTGATCGAATCAAATCGACTCTTATCGAGATGGAGAAACGGTCCGCCGGATGCAGTGAGTATCAGTCGTTCGACATCGTTGATGTTCTCTCCTCGCAAGCATTGGAGGATTGCACTATGTTCACTATCGACCGGGAGAAGCTGGACGTTGTGTTCCCGCGCCTTCCGCATAACCAGCTCGCCCGCCACTACGAGGGTTTCCTTGTTTGCGAGTGCGATGTCTTTGCCGGCCTCTATTGCGGCAAGTGTAGGCTTGAGCCCGGCAAAACCAACCAGGGCACTGATGACCACATCAACGTCTCCCCGGCGCACGATTTCAATCAATCCTTCCTCACCACATAAGACCTCGGTTGCGCCATTTGCACCGCTTTTCATTGCATCGGCGCTGGGTTCATCGAGAATAGCAACCCCCCTGGGGTGAAAGCGGCTCATCTGCTCACGCAGGAGATCAGTGTTCGTGTTGGTACTGAGATATGTGACATGGAACTTGTCGGGGAAGCGCGCGATTACATCGAGGCTGCTGCGACCGATTGATCCAGTCGATCCGAGTATCGCAATGTTTCTGGGCTTCTCCATTCCGGTTTTACAGCGAGTTTATTTACAGAAGTTACAAATTCAGAGGTCAAGGTACGGAAATCAGGCGTGGTAAGCAAGGTAACCAGAAGCACCCTTCCCCCGTATAAGCGAGACACCGGGTGGATAAGTCGGACGAAATTCATATATTTTCTACGGCATCTTATTGAATGATGCTGTCTATACACTCACTCTTTCTGGAACTATCTTACATTCTGCAACCTTAAGAGATACATGATTATTACTCGAACTCTTGTTCTCTTCATTCTCCTTGTCGTGTGTACAACGTTCTGTCAAGTGCCGGATGCCCCCGTTAGATTTCGGCTCGCTCAGAGCTACGAACAGGGTGGTGATTTCGAGAGCGCCGCCAAA
>CAYPVN010000300.1:0-1883 GCA_964414155.1 uncultured Chitinophagales bacterium | reverse complement strand
AACTGGTTTGGGTGAATGGATCAAACCGCTCGACTTCTCTTTCATCCTTCGATTCAGATATTGAGAAGCTTGCGAAACCAGAAAGCGTTCTGCTGAATTCTCTTTTGTAAAATGTTCCGAAACCGAAACCGTCGTTGGAAATAAGAATGTCGAGCCCCCACACATTGCGCAACGCTTCCGTCGATTCTTCGATGCTCTCCTGGTGAACCAGCGAATCGTCAGAAAGGAGATAGCTCATACGTGAGGCGGATTTCCCTTTCTGCAAGACTCTCTCCTCAGCTGTACCTCGTGGCGAACTGGTTGCGATCACGCAAATGATAAGCCACACTCTCCATGTCAACTTCATGAAAAACTCTCCCTCCGCGCAAGGTTTAATCGGTGAATCACACCCACGTAAAAAGATAGCTCTTTCATTATCGAGAATCAATTAGGTAATTTGGAAGATGCCGAACTTCAGATAACGGGTCTCGGGTACTGCAGGCAGGGTTGGATGATCGGGTGCCGCGCCTCGCCACTCGAGGAGCTGCAAGCCTCGCCCACTCTTGCGAGCCGTTTCATCAACGATGTCAAGGAAGACGTCGGATTCGATGTGGTGAGAACAACATGCAGTCGCCAGAATCCCTCCCTCGTTGATCAGCTTGAGAGCATGGGTATGGAGTTCCTTGTATCCTTTTCGGGCAGCTGGGACATTCTTCCTGCTCTTTGTGAAGGATGGCGGGTCAAGGATAACAACATCGAATATCGCATCTGATTTATGCAGTTGCTTCAGCGCTTCGAACGTGTCTGCCTTCCTAAACTCCACACCACTCATTCCATTCAATGCGGCATTGCTGCGGGCTCGTTGGATGGTTTCATCAGAGGCATCGACTCCGGTAACGCTTGCCGCTCCGGCGCGCCTTGCATTCAGAGTAAATCCGCCATCGTTGCAAAAACAATCGAGCACCGTGCCGCCGTCGCAGTATTGCCGTATTGCTGCACGGTTTTCCCTCTGGTCAAGAAAGAACCCCGTCTTCTGCCCCTCGAGAAGCTCGACGCCGTACTGGATGCCGTTCTCCGTAATTATGGTTGGTGCCGCTGTGCCGCGGAGAATTCCTTTTTCCTGCGGGAGGTTTTCCAGCAGTCGCAAGGGCGATTCGTTTCGCTCAACAATCCCGGTTGGATGTAACACCTCCTCAAGTGCATCGCAAATGAGATCGAGCCTGGCATCCATGCCGAAGGAAAACGTTTGCACTGCCAGGTAATCGTTATACTTGTCGACAACGAGGCCCGGGAGGAAATCCCCTTCACCGTGGATTAGTCGAAAGGATGCACCAGCAGGATACACTCTCTTCCTTAATGCAAGCGCCCGCTCGATTCGTTGGCGAAAAAATTCAAAGTCGACATCCTCAATTTTTGCAGATACGAGCCGGACGGCAATGAGCGAGTGCGGATTGAACAAACCAATGCCAAGTGGGAGCCCGCTTGCTGCGAGGAGTTCCACAACATCTCCGATTGCGGGTTCTCCACGGGTTTCCCGAATCTCATTACTGAACACCCACGGATGTCCGGCAACGATCCGACGATCTTCGTTCTTCTTAAGGATGATCTGCTTTTTCAAGTGAGTGAGGCTCATCGTGTTTGAAAGTATCAAGTTCGTGTTCGAATTGCAAGGATGAGTGAACTCAAATATCAGATCGCAACAACGTTTCTGCCCGAAAGCCCGCGTTGATATTCGTGTTAAATATGGTTATATTTTGTCACAATTGTCTCCATTTGACCGGATGCTACCATGTCTGCAGCAATCCCGCAATTCTCCTGCGTAATTTTCGATGTTGACGGAACACTCACGCAAACAAACGAGCTGATCTTCGCCAGCTTCAACTATGTGTCGGGCAAATATCTTG
>CAYPVN010000299.1:0-1904 GCA_964414155.1 uncultured Chitinophagales bacterium | reverse complement strand
ACTATGCCTTGCGAATCCTGAGGCAGGACAAGCGGATGGCGAAAGCACTCGATGGATCCGTGGAGGCCCTCATAGCGGGACTGGCACGATTGGATAAGGACGATGTGCCCGCCGTATTTTGGGCCGCGTTCGGATGGGGAAGCTATATTAATCTCTCGAAGACAAATCCCGTTGCGCTTGTCGATCTGCCACGGGCTCAGGCCATGATGGAGTTTGTCGCAAAGACCGACTCCACGTTTTATTATGCCGGGGCCGATGTATTTCTCGGGACTTTCTACGGCAGCCGTACAAAGTTCCTTGGAGGTGATGAGCAACTTTCACGGCAACATTTTGAGAAGGCGCTCAGGATCAATCAGGGAAAATTCTTGATGACCCACGTATTTTATGCCCAGTCTTACGCCATGACGATGCTGGATGAACCCCTGTTTGAGGAGTTACTTACATACGTTCAAACCACATCGCTGGAAATTCTACCAAAGTTCCGTCTCGCAAACGCGATAGCGAAGAGAAAGGCGGCGTTACTCCTTGCAAGAAAAGCTGAGTTATTTTAAGGCGAGTCGAACCAATGCGCGCGAACCCAGGTATAATATCCGACATTCACTCTTAAAGGAGATGACGTTGTGAAGATGCTTTCTGTTTGTGTTCTTGTGATGTTAATGGAGTTAGCTGTGGAACCGCTGTCGGCGCAACAGTACACCATAAAATTTGCTTCCCTGGCGCCGGAGGGGACGACCTGGATGATCGTGATGAGAGAGTATGACGCCGCAATTCGGAAGGAGAGCAGCGGCCTCATGGGTTTCAAAATTTATTCCGGCGCGGTACAAGGAGAGGACAAGGATGTGTTGAGGAAAATCCGGCTTGGACAACTCCACAGCGCCGGCCTGACAGGTTTTGGTCTGGGAGAAATCGCCCCCAAGCTCCGCATACTGGATGTGCCGTTTCTCTTTGACAACAACTACGACGAGGTGGATCATCTCTATGAGACGCTCGACGCTGATTTCCGGCGGACGATGGAGGAGAACAATTTTATCCTGCTTGGCTGGGCGGAGGTGGGATTCGTCTACGTCTTCACCAATACACCGGTTCGAGCACCGGCCGACATGAACGGTGTAAGAATGTGGATGTGGGAAGGAGACCCGATTGCCGAGGCAACGTTTAAAGCCTTCGGCGTCAAACCGATTCCGTTATCCATTATAGAAGTGTTGACTTCTCTCCAGACAGGGTTGATCAATGCTGCGTATATATCGCCGCTTGCAGCGATCGGCCTGCAATGGAACACTCGCGTGAAGTATATGCTGAATGTCCCGTTAGCCGATGCCTCCGGTGCAGTCGTTATTTCCAAGAAGATGTACGACACACTTCCACCCAATCTCCAGGAAATCCTGCTTCGCCTCGGCAAGAAGTACATGGGTGAGTTGAAACAGAAAAGCAGGGATGAAAATGCCAGAGCAATTCAGGCGATGAAGAAGGAGGGCCTGCAAGTTATCGAACCCGCCTCACCGAAAACCATGGATGATTTCCGCGCGGCAGGCAGAACAGCGCGCCAATCCCTCGTTCCCAAGTTGTATGACCAGCCCTTCCTGAACCGTATAGAGAAAATCGTTAAAGACTTCCGCGCAAAGCACAGCTCGGCAAAATGACCGTCCTCCGCTTCATCGACCGGGTTCTCTACAAGATCGAGTTTGGTTTTCTTGTCCTGTTTCTCGGGTCGATGGTAGTACTTGCGTTCACTCAGGTGGTCCTGAGAAATTTCTTCGGGACCGGGTTCGTTTGGGCCGATACCATCGTCCGTCATCTGGTCCTGTGGGCCGGGTTCATGGGGGCAGCACTCGCCACGAGCGAAGAGCGTCACATCAGCATCGACGCACTGACAAAGTTCTTCTCGCCGCGCGTGAAACATCTCG
>CAYPVN010000298.1:0-1933 GCA_964414155.1 uncultured Chitinophagales bacterium | reverse complement strand
GCGGTGCCATAGAACATCTGCTCGTCGGGCATGGTCAGGTTGAACGCAATACAAACGCGCCGTGATGCACCAAATGCCTCGGCCAGGTCGCGCAGAAGCGGAACAAGCCGGTACGGCGCATCCATTAGAACAATCGTCCGCTTCTCCTGCATCAGTTGTCGAAGCTCGGCGCGGCGACGTTCCTTTTTCGGGGAGGGCATTCCGTAAAACACGAATTGATCGATGGGAAAACCCGAGACCGTCAACGCGGGCATCAACGACGAGGCGCCGGGAATCGGGATAATTTTGATTCTCTGCTCGATTGCTTTTCGCACGAGGAGTTGACCGGGGTCGGAAAACACCGGCGTCCCGCAGTCGGAAACAAGGCCAACAGACTTTCCCGCTTTGAGGTGATTGAGAATAGTGTACGAAGCGGCCGCTTCGTTGTGTTCGTTGAGCGACTCTACGGGCTTCTGGATTTGAAAGTGTCGCAGCAGTCGTTCGCCTTCCCGTCGCTCTTCGTACACGACGAGGTCGACGCTCTTCAACACACTGAGTGCACGGTAGGTGATATCATCGAAGTTACCGATGGGAGTTGCGACAAGGTACAAAGTCCCCGACATCTACACGCCCCCATCGGCTTGGGACATTCCTCTCTGCAGGCGGTTGGCTTCCCATTCTCTTATTCCGGCAATGAGCAGCGCTGTGGCGGGTACGGCAATCAGCAACCCGACGAAGCCGAGGAAGAAACCGAATATCAGCAGACAGAGGATGAGGAGCACAGGATGCAGGCCAACTTGTGCACCAATGATCTTCGGGGCAAGGACGGTTGCCTCAAGAAGTTTTTGAGAGAGATAGAGAATGACGACAGCAATGACTTTTGCAAGGATCGGCTCGCCACTGAATAACGCCACGATAGAAGAGACGACGAGGCTGGTTATCAGCCCGACGTACGGGATAAAATTCAGAATGCCTGTCATGATGCCGAGAACGAGCGCATACTTGACGCCGATGAGCCAGAGTGCAACGGCGGAGATCGATCCCTGGAGTATGGCGACAATGATTGCGCCACGAAAATACTTCCCCAACAATGTATCCACCTTCCCGCCGATTTCGATGAGCCTCTCGCGCCTTCGTTCTGGAAACAATTGGACAAACCGATCTGTAATCCTGGGAAAATCCATCAACATATAAAACAATAAAAAGGGAATCATGACGGCGTTGATAAGCTGTAGCGCAAGCGTCGATATACTCGTAACGAATCCGAAGACAGCCTCAAAGAGGTTCTTCAGCAAATCTTCTAACCGCGGTGAGATCTGCTCCCCGATGAACTCCCGCGCCTTCTCCACCGGTACACCGTAGCGGGAAAGCACATTGAAAATCTTTCCCGACTTCAGCAGCGCAGCAAAGTCGTTTGCGATGGCGTTCATTCCTGCGATGATCCCCTGGAACTGTTGAATCACCAGTGGCATAACGAACAGTACCATAGACACCACGACGCCAACGAGCAAAAGAACGGCGATAAGCGATGACACCCACCTGCGAATGCCATGGCGTTCCAACTTCGAGACAAGCGGGTGAAGTATGTACGCCATCAGGAAGGCAAGTATGAACGGCGCGAGGAGGTGCAGCACAGAATAGAACAACCAGCAGAGAAAGAGGAAAACCCCAAGCCACAACACCCTCTGTACGAGCAGTTTCTGTCGCAGCGGATAGAGTAGGTATACAAGGGAACCAACAAGAACAAATGGAGAAAGCACTGGCTGCACCGCGTATGCAAGCGCAACCAAAACCAGCGTTGCAACAACGAGAACAATCGTTTCGTGCAGGCTGGGATGATTCCCCCTAGGGTCGGGCAACGTCGCGGGCGGAGATGCTTCTGACTGAACCGCAGTTGCCTTTGTCTTTCGTTTTGCCACGATCAGGTACCCGTATGTCCGAATCCACCGGCGCC
>CAYPVN010000297.1:0-1941 GCA_964414155.1 uncultured Chitinophagales bacterium | reverse complement strand
GTTGGAATTATATCGGACAGGCGGGCGATGGACAAGAGTCGGGAGTCTCCTGGAAGGGAACGCTGGGGATACCATTCCTGATCGGGTTGCTTGGGTTCTATTATCAGATCAAGAAGGATTGGAAGATGGGGTTTGTGTTCGCAACAATGTTCCTGATACTTGGTCCCGTGCTGGCGTTATATCAGGGACAACAAGACCCGCAGCCTCGGGAGCGAGATTACTTTTATGTCGGGGCGTTCTTCGTGTATTCGATCTGGATTGCGATCGGAGTCGTTGCCGTTGTTGACAACCTCCGGCGGTTTGTACAATCTGAAAAAGCCAAGACGATGCTTGCGGGTGCAACTGTTGGAGTGTTGCTATTCGCTATTCCCGTTAACATGGCCCGTGCGAATTGGACAACGCACAACCGGACAGGCAACTACGTCGCGTGGGATTATTCGTATAACCTGTTGCAAACGTGCGAGAAGGATTCCATCCTCTTCACAAATGGCGACAACGACACGTTCCCTCTCTGGTACTTGCAGGATGTCGAGGGTATCCGGCGCGACGTGCGGATCGTCTGCCTGAGCCTGGTAAACACTCCGTGGTACATCCAGCAAATGAAAAACACGCCCTACTATCCGGAAGCGCAGGCTGTTCCCATTAGTATGTCCGATGCGCAGATCGCTCGCATCCAGCCTGTTCAATGGGAGCCCACACAAATGGAACTGCCTGTGCCGCGTGAAGTCTTCAACTCGTTCGGCGTCACTGATACTTCGATTACCAATCGCGGAGGGATCAAGTTTCTTGTGAAGAACACACTCCAGTTCGGGGAGACCAAGGCTCTACGTGTGCAGGACCTTATGGTCTATGATATCATTGCGACCAACGAATGGAAGAGACCAATCTATTTTGGTGGTGGGGTTCCCAATGACAGCCGTATCGGACTCAATGATTACCTCTGGTTCCACGGACTTGCGTGGAAACTCGAGCCGAGAAAAGTGGTAGATCGTGACCAGAGTGTTGACGCAAGAGTCCTTGAGGCAAACCTGATGCACGAGCCGGAGGGCTTTTCAAAAGAGCCGCAGTATGGATACAAATTTCGCAATATTGCCAACCCGGATGTGCATTTCGAGGAGGAGTCCGAGCGATATGTCATGAACTATCGATCGGCGTTCATCCAACTTACGCTGTACTATGCCAACGTCGCCCGGGATTCATCGAAGGCGGTACAGACGCTTTTGCGCATGGAGCAAATCATCCCTCACTCCAAAGTTCCTATGAACTGGGACCTGAGTGCCGACGTGGCAATGTTCTTCCATCGCCTCGGTCGTGATGACAAGTTCAATGAAATTACAAATGAAATCGAGCCGATCTGCATGCAGTTGATTGAGTCGAATCAATTCAACCTTAACTCCTATTACAATCCTTTCCGCGTGCTTCTTGACATCTATGAAACGAGAAAAGAAAAGGCCAAAACACTTGGCTTACTCAACAAGCTCGTGTCGTTCTATCCGAACGACTCCGGGTTGAAGCAGAGAATCAGCAACCTGCAAGCGGAAGTCAACGCGGCGAACGCGGCCGGGGGAAGGCCAAAGGATTCGCTCTAGCTGTATTCCCACGTATTGAAGCATGGAGCGTTTGAGATCGAGACGCCTCTCATTGCCCAGGTAGTGAGTCAGTTTCCACTCTGAGTCAGGCTGAGCGCCCGCCTGCCTCATTGCATTTTCAGAGGCGGGCAGGAAGTCGAAGCCTGTCATGTGAGCGTCTTTCACCCTTCGACTCCGCTCAGGGTGACGTTGCCGCGAAGGCGGAATCAAAGTGACCCACTACCGTTGCCCAGGCTTTCTTGAAACTCACTCTATTTTCGTCTATATTAGCTGGCCTTTTGGAGGGTTTCCCCTTTGGCGGAACCCTTCTGGTTCTCTGTAAAACCTGATTTTGCCCACACGAGGTGTCAAT
>CAYPVN010000296.1:0-1997 GCA_964414155.1 uncultured Chitinophagales bacterium | reverse complement strand
GAATCGCATTGCTGAATGACCTCATGTGTGCAAGAACCGCGTTCACATCCGGCATAACATCTTTCCCATCAACGATGATGGGTCGGTTAGAACGGTTCCTGAGGGCAACGTGCAAAACAGCGCGGTTTTCCGTCACATTGATCTTCTCTCCCTTAAACATCTTCTCGCGCCATTCCTCCACCTCCGCCTGACGCGCAAGAGCGAAGAGGAGAGACATTGTCTCTTCCATTATTCTGTTCTTGGAATAGTCAAGCAGGATGTCTCCAACTCTTAGTGAAAAACGATTGCAACGACTTGCATCGCTGACAAACATCTCTCGCATATGTCTGGTAACAATTGCACTGTGATGAACCTGGAGTGCTTTCCACGCAGATGATTCAGTCAGAACGGACATGACTCCTCATTGGTTGAATGTGTTATTCGAATGGCGGGGCTACCGTGTACATCCTACACGGATGCCGTAAGCATCGTTGTGCGAATAATATAATACAGAAGTATCACAATTACTCGATTATGGTGAGGCGTGAACGATGTACCGGGACCCGTTGCGCCTCTTCCGGCCATTGCATATATTGCGATCCAGAAAACCACTAACCACAATGGGAGGATAACATGAAGAGAATCGCGAACATTACCATCGGCATCATCAGTGCGCTGATCCTTACGATAACGGCGGCGCAAGCACAGGTGAGCGTTCAGGTTGGTGGCGGAATCGGTGTTCTTTCCCCAACAGCGGACCTTCGCGGAACGACGCTTGACTACTATGCCGGCCAAAAATATGGACTTGGTTCCGGATTGGCCCTTGCAGGGAAAGTACGTCTCGGTATACTCGGTTTCAATCTTGTCGGCGAGGTGGGATACGCATCTTTGTCCAACGATGGCAACTCTGAACCGGGACAGGGGTTCGTCGAGGTTTCACAGAAGATACTCACTTTTCGAGCAGGACCTGAATTCCACATTGCACTGCCCGCAATCCCGTTGACTCCATATGTTGGCGGGTCGATTGCGCTTCATCGGTTCAGCGGCGAGACAACGTTTCGCGGAGTCTCCAAAGTCCCAAGTGCTACGTTTTCTGTCGAGACGGCAACAAGATTTGGTGTCGGAATAAATGGAGGCGCAATTCTCGACCTCGGCCCTGCTCTCTCCCTGGATTTCGGTATCGGATACAGCTTCATGAATATTGGGGGAAAAGACTGGACCGATCCCAATCCAACTCAGGACCAGAGGCTGGACTCCTATCTTGCACTCAACGATGGAAAGGATCCGCTGTATCGCGTGGGAGACGATAAACATTTTGTGAACGATGAGCGCTCGATCTCATCAGTTCAATTCATGGTTTCCCTCATGTTCGGGATTTAGCCCTCATAAGCAGCGATGCCCTCAATTGAGGGCATCGTGTACTCATGGGTCAACAATGGGCTACTTTTTCTTCTGTGCGTCGTGCTTCTGCCGGTAGATGTTCTTGCTTGCCCGGTTTTGTTCATGCTGTAGTTTGGCTCGCTCGGCCGGCGTTACGACACCATCGGCTTTTGCTTTCTTTTCATCGGCCTTGATTTTTCCCTGTTGCACAGCCAGCCGCCGCGTCTCCTTTTTTGTCAGTTCGCCACTCTTCCTGCCCTCAATAATCCGGGCTTTCTGATTCTCCTGACGCTGATCCACCGCAGGAGTCTTATCCTGGGCGAATGACACGCTGCCAAACAGAACGACGGCTGCGGCGAGTATCGTTGCAAATAATGCTTTCATAGGTTCACCCTTCTATTATAATGTGATTGACGGTTGTTTGGTTGTTGGACGGAAGCCGAAGTAAGAAGTTTAATCATTAAGCATTATTCACGCTCCATATCCGGGTTCGGCGTTTTGATGCTGCGCCGGTAAGGCGAGTCCAACATTCCACGCTTCAGTAAGGATATGCATTCCCCAGACGCCGTGATCCATCAACTCCCGAAGCGCGCGGATTGAAAAGCCGTTGCCTTGCCTATCGCGTCGATGACGATGCC
>CAYPVN010000295.1:0-2010 GCA_964414155.1 uncultured Chitinophagales bacterium | reverse complement strand
GATTAGGATTACTCACAAAAAAGGGTTATCTTGTTCCCACTGCAAAACAGCGCTCCCAATAAGCGGGGGCGAGCATACCGTAACCGGTCAACACGTATCGGAAGCGGGCATTTGAGAGACGCTCTCCGATGATGATGCGAAGGTTTTGTTGGGAAGACCTGGTTGACCGCTCGCCTTAAAGCCGAGTAATCCTCAGCGAGATACACCTCACAGAGAACCACCCACGTCTTTCAGAGTAGCAGCGTTTTCCGACCTGTCGGACTTCGCTCTAGTCATGCAAGGCATCAAACAAAATGTTGCTTTGCAATAACACAGAACTGGTTTTGTGGACCACCGAGAGTCTCGGGGATCATTATTATTTTTCTTATTTAAAGGATTCATTCATGAGCTTCACCAAGTTTGGTCTTTCAGACCACATTCTTAAAGGAGTGCAGGCGGCAGGATATACCACGCCGACTCCCATACAATCACTTGCCATTCAGCCCGCGCTTGAGGGAAAAGACATCATTGGATGTGCGCAAACAGGCACGGGGAAAACTGCGGCATTCGTCCTCCCGATGCTTCATCGTCTCACCAACGGAAACGGCTCACATGTGAGAAGCCACCACGTCCGGGCACTCGTCGTTACGCCCACACGCGAACTTGCACACCAGGTACGTGATGCGGTTGCCGAATACGGTCGCTTCCTCTCGCTGCGCGCGGTCTGCATCTATGGCGGCGTCAGCATGGAAAACCAGCTTAAGTTGCTGCGACGGGGCGCGGATATTGTCATCGCAACGCCGGGACGACTGCTCGACCACATGCAGCGACGCACCATAGACCTGTCCAAGGTTCAGATACTTGTTCTGGATGAAGCAGACAGAATGCTGGACATGGGCTTCATCAACGATGTCCGCAAGATCATCGGTGCCATCCCGACGGAGAGGCAGACTATGTTATTCTCTGCCACAATCTCCAGCGAAATTCAGACTCTTGCCGGACGGATTCTACGCGACCCCCTTAAAGTGGAGGTGGGAGAGAAACGCCGCCCTGTTGAAACAGTTACACAACATTTTTACAGGGTTTCATCCGATGCAAAAATGGATCTCCTGTATCACGCGCTCGAAGCCGAGAAAATGGATAGCGTGCTCGTATTCTCACGCACGAAACATGGGGCCGACAAGATTTGCAGACGGCTCGAACGGAATAAAATCAACGCTATTGCTATTCACTCAAACCGCACTCAGTCACAACGGCAACGGGCACTTGATGGTTTCAAGGAAGGAAAGTTTCGGGTTCTTGTCGCCACTGATATCGCCGCACGCGGCATCGACGTCGAGGACATCTCCCACGTTATCAACTTCGACATTCCTCATTTTGCGGAGGATTACATCCACCGTATCGGCCGTACGGGTCGCGCCGGAGCAACCGGCGATGCCATTACGTTCGTAGGGCGGGAAGACGAGCAACACCTGCGGCAGATTGAGAAGTTTATCGGGAAAAGATTCACCGTGACGAGCTACCCCGGTTTCACCCCCACACCACGTGCAGCAACACAGGAGAAACCCGCCGCCAGACCATCATTCGGACAAAGTCGGCCGGCATATCCGCCGAAGCAGCATAACGACAAGCAGCAGCATGGACCCCGCAAGAAGCAGGGATCCCAATTTGGTCGGAAGAAGAAGACGTTTGAGTTTGGACGGAAGAGGAAGGAAACCAAGAAGTTGGAGACGTTTTCTTCGGACAGCGGCGGCCCGGGATGGTCGAACTATTAATGCGATCTCTGGAATCTCATTGAGAAGACGATGTACTGGAAATTGATCCCATCGTTGTCCTGGTAAATTCCTGCGTTGGAGAGGTGGCGGAACATGTAGAAGATGCCGAGGAGACCGTCCATCCATGGAAGTTCAACGCCGGCGCTTACTGTGGGACTGAACAGGATATTGCTCCCGAGCCGACGTCCACCCATCTCCCGGGTACTCACATAGTTCAACCCGACTCCGGCTTCAATGGTTAGTCTCGGCACATCGG
>CAYPVN010000294.1:0-2023 GCA_964414155.1 uncultured Chitinophagales bacterium | reverse complement strand
CTCGTTATGACGGTTCCGATGAGGGTCGCAAAGATGAACGGACCGTATGCTGCCACTGCTGCCGTCCACCCTATCACTCCCGCCGCCTGCCTTGCAGAGTGAGAGAAGATGATCGGGAATTGTCTGAATGTGGAAGCGTTGCCGATGCCTGTAAGAAAGAAGATGAACAACATTACTCCGACAAATAATGGAAACTGATCCAGCGATGTCGGGGAGAGCAAACCGATAAATGACATAACCGCCACAGAAATGATCAACCCCAGACCGACAAGATGTGTTATGATGCCCCCGCCGTACTTATCGGCAAACGGGCCGGCAGCAACCCGCGAAAGCGATCCTACAAGCGGACCGAGGAAGGCATAGGTTAATGGATCAGGTGCCCCGGGAAAGCTCCCGTACAGGGTTTTTATCAGGAGCGGAAACGCAGCCGCAAATCCGGCAAAGGACCCGAACGTCATTACATACGTTACGGTGCAAAACCACGTGTGCTTGTTTTTGAAAATATCAAGCTGCTCGCGGAATGAAGCACGAACCGGCACACTTCTCAAATACAGCCAGCCAACAACCGCCATAATAATAAGGAGTGGCAGGTACCAGAACGCAGCATTCTGCAACCAGACGGAAGATGTGACCCCGCCCTTTACGAGGGTCTGCGATGCACCAAACGCTCCTATACCTATTATCCACGGCGTGACAAATTGCGTAAGACTGACGCCAAAGTTCCCGATGCCTGCCTGTATTCCCAGTGCAGTCCCCTGAAGTCGTTTGGGAAAGAAGACGCTCGTGCTTGGCATGTATGACGAAAAATCCCCGCCACCGAATCCGGCCGAGAAGGCAAGGATCATAAAAACCCAGAAGGGCGTTTCCGGGTTCATCACTGCGATACCAATTCCGATACAAGGGATCAGCTTCAGGAGTGTGGACAATGTAACCACGGATCGTGTACCGAAAATCGGGACAAGGAAGGTGTGGAGAATCCTTAGTGTCCCTCCGGCGAGGCCGGGCATTGCCGCCAACCAGAACAACTGCATCGTATCGAACTTGAACCCAATCTGTGGCAGACGAACTACGATTGCACTTATCATGAACCATGTTGCGAATGACAAGACCAAAGAGATTGTCGTGATCGTCAATGTCCGCCACGCGATGTTGCTGCCGGTCTTCTCCCAGAAGGTGTTATCTTCCGGAGTCCAAACTTCCAGCCATGTGCCCGAAGATGTTTTCATTCACGAACCTTCCTTTTTTAGGGTAGGATGGAGGACATGAAGCGGAACTTCTCCGGCCATTTCTTCGAGAGGGCGCTTGTCTTCGATCTGGCGCGAAAGAACAGGTGCTTGCTCTCTCATTATCCTTCGTACCGTCATGTGCAGCCACAAATGGCTGGCGAAAGTGATGCCAAAGAAGAACATCCACGCGGTTGTCCAGATTCCCGTTGCCTTGAGTAGATATCCAAAAATGATCGGGCAGACAAATCCGCCGAGTCCGCCGATGACACCGACAATTCCTCCCACCACACCGACTTCCTTTGGATAATATTCAGGAATGAACTTATAGACTCCGGCCTTGCCGATGCCCATCATGATCCCCACTATGAAAACGAGTACGGTGAAAATCCAGACGTTCGCCTGGAAATAAATATGGGTGATTCCCCTTGCAAGGAGATGTTTCTTGCCAACTGTCTCTCCAACTTTCACAGCAGGCTCTTGCCAGAAGGTAAACGTGGGCCATACCAGTGTTCGCTCATCCATCATACGCGGTTTTATTTCCGGCTTCGCTAACAATTCATACTTAAGTCCCGAGACGACAATTGCGTCAGCAGTGACCTCCGTGACTTCACCACCTTTGTCCGCCATAACACCTTGTCCCGGCGATTCGATATCCATGCGCGGAACGCAGAGGAGGATGAAGCAGACGAGGCACAGACCGAACACCCAGTACATTACGGCGCGAGCACCATATTTGTCGGAGAGCCACCCACCGAGAGCGCGGATGACGCCGGATGGAAAACTGAAAATGCTTGCCA
>CAYPVN010000293.1:0-2029 GCA_964414155.1 uncultured Chitinophagales bacterium | reverse complement strand
AATTGTCCTTGTCAAGCTTCAAGGCCCGGCTCCATTCCTCCACTGCTTTATCCTTGTCGTTCATCTTGAAATAAATATCACCCAGATGTTCATAGAGAACCGGATTGACGTCCCCTTTTTCAATTGCCCGCTTGATGTAGGTTTCCGCCTCTTTATATTCGCCGAGTTGATAATAGACCCATCCGATCGTATCAAGGAACGAAGCGTTGTCCGGCTGCGCGTCCACGGCCTTCCGCGCCATTTCAAGAGCACGTTGGAGCTGGAGACCCCGATCGGCAAGGCTGTAACTGTAATTGTTCAAGAGGGTTGGGTTGGTTGAATCGATTTTCAGCGCCTCTTCATACAGCTTGTCCGATTCGTCATGTTTTTTCATGTTGTCATATACAAGAGCGAGCTGGCTGATTGCATTGATATCTTTTGAATTCAGATCATGCGCATGTTCCAGAACACGGACAGCATTCATGTTCTGAGCGAGTCGACTGTATGCAACACCGAGAAAAAAATTCACACGGAAGTCATCCGGCAACACCTTCAGCGCCGATTCAAGCAGTGTCACCACTTCGTCGTTTGCGTTTTTCTCCATCAGCACCGATGTAAGATAGACCCAGCCGTCGCTGTTCCAGCTGGCCAATTCCGTCACCTTTTTTAGGTTGGGAAGGGCAATTGAATCAATGTGTGCAACCGCGCCAATGGCTCCAAGAAACCAGTACGACCGCCAATCCTCAGGATGCTTGTCTCTGATCCGTTCGAACACGGAAAGCGCCGCCGGTACGAGCGTCGAATCTTTTTCCAGCTGACCGAAGTACATTTCGCCGACACGGAGCTTCGAATCAATATTCAAACTGTCGTTCATCAGGATTACTTCAAGCACTTCCGCCGCTTTCGCGTATTCCTTTTTCAGAAGGTGGATCGTAGCGATGTCCCCCAGATATTCGAGGTTGTCCGGATTCCGTTCCTTCAGTTCCTTCAGGATCTCATACGCTTCGTCATATTTCTGAACGCGCATATAAGCCTGGGCTAGACTTCGCTTCAACTCCGCATTGCCCGGGTCAATACTTACCATACCCTGCAATGCCTCGGCGGCCTTATCGAATTTCCCGAGGCCGTTGTACATTTCCGCCATTTGAAGCAGCACTTCCCACTGTGGACCAAACCGTGCAACTATGTTTTCATACGCTTCAAGCGCTTTCAACGGCCTGCGGGTTTGGTACAGCCTCGCAAGGGTGTACCAGACCTCAACACTATTTGAATCCTGCTTGAGAAGCTCTTCAAATTGTGCTGCCGCGGAATCTATCTCGAAGGCACTGAGATACACATCGGCCAGCAAACGCCGGTAGTCGCTTTTTGCTGGTGAACGACGAACGGCTTCTTTCGCCGCCTCTATGGCCGGAACGTGTTTACCGAGCTGGGAATAACATTTGGCAAGCGCAAAGAAGATCGCGGGATCTTTTTCGTCCCGCAACGCATCCTGATACTCCAATACTGCCTGGGCGTACTCACCTTTCATTTCAAAAAGGGAACCATCCACAAAATGCTGGAGAGCCCTGTCGTGAGCCAGCTCTTCCGAAGGAGAACGCTGGGATGTCTTCGCCTCCTTCCCCACCTCTTTACCCGCTGAACATCCGACCGCACCGAGAGAGACGGCAGTAACGATAGCATAGATTAGAATTGTTTTCACAAATCTCTCGTTGTATTTCTCTCAAATCACAAAAAATATACCCAATCCCATGCTGAATAACAAGCAGACCGACACGCCTGATTCTCCGAGTAGGCCCTGCCCTCACGATGCTTGACAAGCATTTCACTTTTGGCTATCGTGCCTCAAGGCCATTGGTCATCATCATGAACAGCTACTTCCATATTGCTATTGCATGGGACTGGGAGTTCGACAGGGAATTTGTCGAAGTCCTTGAACAGCAAGCGCACGAGCATGGCCTGCTGAGTTATTCAATCTCGCATGATAACGTACAGGAGACCCTCAAGAAACTGACCAGAGGCGATCTCCAGTTTGGCGCGTTCCTGGACCGCG
>CAYPVN010000292.1:0-2030 GCA_964414155.1 uncultured Chitinophagales bacterium | reverse complement strand
TCCTTGAACCTGGCCGCCAGATCAACCGATGGAAGGCTCCTGAAATCGCTGAACACAAAGTAGATGAAAGACAGGGGTTGATATTCCCACGAGAACCTCACGTTCAGCGCACCGGTATTTGTGGCTGTATTGTGTTGATAGAAACCCGAGAGCTGAAGGCTTGCGTCAAAAGCAAGTCTGAGTTCGGGCGCAAGAAGCTCGTTGGAAAAAGAATCCTTCGTAACGCCTAAGTTCTCAAAATCGTTCCTGGTGTAGTTGAAAACGAAGGAGAGATGCGGTATCGGCGCCGCCCTCAACGACACAAAGTTGGAATTGAGTCTTCCGTTGTAGTATCCTCCCCAGCTTGCCTTTAATGAAAGGCTGAAAGGTGCGCTTAAGTTTCCATCATAGGAGAGTTCGTAACGGGTATAATCATACGCTCCCTGCGCCAGTATCACGCCCGGAAAAGGCTCAAAAGCGCTGTTCAGCCGTTGCCAGGAAGGCAGAATGGAAAAGGCAGCCCGGTGATAACCAATGAATGTAAGCCGAATGGGAGTGATGGCGAGTGACGCTTCCTGAAATTCCCCGGTGGAAGTGGTGTGGTAGATATCCGCTGAAATATCAGGGCGAAAGTAAATGAGATACTCTGGAAGGGACTCCGCAAACAAACTTACAGACAAAGAGGGCGCAGAGTGAATGAAATCGGTTCTGGCAAGGAATCCAGCCCGGGGGTTGTATTGGGATGTGACGATCGTTTCTGTAAGCGCCGCCACTATAGTGTTGTTAGTATAATTAAGTTCGCCCAGCCCCGCGTAGCCACCTTTACGGGACTGCGAATCATTGGAAAGGGAAAGCATGCCGCGGAAATACAATGACTGCCCGGCTCTCCAGAACGCATCGACCACACCGACGGAATTGAGATTTGGCGATAACCCGCCGGTGTTCCTGTCATCCCGCAATATGGCCATGGCAGAAATCCGTGAATCATGCTCAAGGTTGAATTGCACCCGTCCCAGCCCGATGGTTGAAGCTCCGTTTATCGCATCTCCTTCCTGATGAATAAACAAACCGCCGACAGACTCATTCGTACTCTGATGAATGAACCGGAGTCCTTCATTGATGCGCAAGGCAGAGCCGGCTTCGCTTCTTCCGATGGTTCGACTGAAAAAAGGCTGCATGACACCACTCAAACCTACAGAAAAGAAATTGGCGTTTTCCAGGAAGAATTGCCTCCGCTCCGGGAAAAAGACAGAGGAGCGGTTCAGGTTGATCACCTGGCGGTCAACGTCGGCTTGAGCAAAGTCGGTATTGAACGTCCCCTCCAGAACTGAGTGAGGAGTCACACCCCATTTGACCTCACCGCCCGCTTTCGGCGAGTACTGAACGACTGCACCACTCGATTGCGAAGACTTGAGAAGCATGTAGGGTTGAACCCGAAGATTGAGGTTGTTCGATGGAGGTATAATATTATCGAGATGTCCTGCATAGGTGGTTCGTCCGAAAGTAAACGCAAACGGCCATGGTGACCAACCCACAATTTGCGATTTGTTTCGGATGAGCCTCGAGAAGTTGATTCTCCACTGACGGGACTCGGTGGGATAGCGTAGTGTTGCAAACGGAATCTGGATTTCGGCCACCCAGCCTGAATCCACAATCGTACATCGGGCCTTCCATACACCGTCCCAATCGGCGTCAACAACACGATCATCATAGCTGATCTGATCTCCCTGGGTCCCATACGGGGTTACCAAGAATGTCGGTATAGGATTGCTCATGTCCTGAAATGGATCAAACGTAATCCCGAATGATTCACTATTGGCATAACGGAAGTCCCTGCGCATATCCTGCACAAGAATGCCATTCCTTCCTTCTGGGTTGGAGCATACAGCTCCGACGTAAAGGTATTCATCGTCATACAACACCTTGACCTTTGTATCATACGCCGCCGGCTTCAGCTGTGAGGGCCAGGTTTCCAGGAAATTGTTGACTTCTTGGGCGCCGATCCAGGCATTCTCTCTGAGAATTCCGTCAACGATAATGGGTTCGTCCGT
>CAYPVN010000291.1:0-2037 GCA_964414155.1 uncultured Chitinophagales bacterium | reverse complement strand
GTAACATTCCTGCGCCGACAATAACTCAGCCGTAGGCAAAGGTGCGTTGTATGCTTGTTTGTCCAAGAATGTTGATAAAACCGGCGAAGACAATCGCAATACCTGATCCGATAAACCAAAGATGTCCAATCCGGAAATCTTCAATCGGAAATGCAAGCAGGATATGGATGATTCCCATGAGCACGGCAAGCCAGCTTAGAGTCAGGATCGTTCTCCTCATCGTGTCATCGCTTCCTGCTGTCTCGACGGACATTTCATAGTGCCATACGAGCAAAAAACACAACAGTCTCCCTGTTTGGGTTTCAACAACGTGCCGCAACGATCACACTTGTAGAAATGTACGCATGCATCAACAGGCATAATTTCAGCCTTCTGAAAACCACATGCGGGGCACGTTATCGTGGACTCGAGGATAACGCTCATACGGTTCACCTCTATCCTTCTTCTTTTTCATCGGAGCAACAGCCGGCTCCGTTTTCGTCAAGCTCGCATTCGTCTTGCGTCATTCGTACAGTCGGCATGTTTCCTTTCCCAAGATACTTTTCACCAGCAGCTATGATTTCATGCTCAACACGATGGTACGTTGAACCATCCAATTCGCCGAATGACTTGAGTGAAAGAAAACATCGCTGGATTATCCCTTTCACATCCTCGCGAAAAGCCTGTTTGTCTTCATTCCGTTTGAATGAAACATGTGGACTGATGCCAGAGAGAATTCTGTCGGCAATTACGCCAGCCTCTTCAATGCTCAGCGCATCAACGTCCGATCCTTTGTACCATTTCTCCTTTTCCCGGAAGTTCTCAGCAAGAACATTTCGATCCCGCTCTCTCACTTGCTCAATCGGGAGTTTGTGCCGGGAGAAGACCGACGCAAGGACTGCCTGGCGAGATGACGCATTGGTGGCTTCGTTCCACACAACAGCCATAACGATTCCTTTCCGGTTCAGCCACGCTTCCTTCACTGCTGGATCTTTCATCAAATCAAGCATGATGAACTTTGCCCTGCTTCCGCAACCGATTTGTGGCGCGGCATTGCACACAAGCGGGACGTTCAAGAAGCTGACATCTTCTTCGAGATTCAACGGCGTGTTGCTCACAAATTCTGTCTCTGCGGGTGAAACGGCGAATCCAAAGTACGGGAAGGCAATAGCACCTGCTGCAATGAGTGTGGCGCTCCAAACTCCGATCCTATTCCAGACGCCAGCTCTTTCAACCTTGCATGTGCCATCTTCGCATTGGACCTCCCGCTTACGATACGCGAAGAAGAAAGCAACCCCGAGCAGTACAATGGTAAGTCCGATGAGATGCGGTCGGTATTCCTCGAAGATTGAGAATGCAGCTATGCCGCCAACGCCCACGAGCGCCAGCGCAACAGGAGCGATGCAACAGAGCGAAGCAAGGACTGCTGCGATAACGCCAGCAACTGAAGTAAGTGAGTTTTTCATGGCTCAATTCCTTTCGGCGAATACGAATGCGTGTTGTTCACGTGTTTCATCCATGGCAAACATATCTTCCAGATTGGCTGTGAACACATTTTGTACGAGAGAATAGAATATGGTTTGCCCGTTTCGCCGGGTCTTGACAATGTTCTTGTCCTTTAGTTTTCTCAGATGCTGGGATATGGCGGAGTCGGAGAGTTCCAAAACCTCTGCAAGGTCACACACGCACATCTCCCTATGGGCATGCAACAGATACAAGACCTTGAGACGCTGCAAATTGCCAGCGACTCCAAGCGAATCCGCGAGAGTTTTCAAACCCTCCTGTTCAGCCAGGTTTCGCTTGATGAGTGCAAATTCAGCTTTGCTGAAGTTTGGTCCGATACAGAGCTTTCCATTAACAAAGACTTGTTTCATCGAATCAAGCTTTCATTTAATTTAGCAGATGCTTAAATACTGTAACAGTGTACATAAAAGAAAGTTCCCCCGCTAACAGAAGCTCCCATGTCCAGGAAATTTGTTCTTACGGGGGTTCAACCTGGATTGTTGTGCAAGCCGCCTTCCACCTGATCCAGTTTCTTGTTGTGGGCGTCGCAATCGG
>CAYPVN010000290.1:0-2055 GCA_964414155.1 uncultured Chitinophagales bacterium | reverse complement strand
ATCGCCTCCCGGACAAACTGAAAGACAGATTCCTTCTCTTCTTCATACTTCAGGACGGTTTTGATGGGCTTACGGTCCTTGGGCAACTCATCGATTACCGAAACGTCAAGGTCGCCGTACACCGTCAGGGATAGCGTGCGGGGAATGGGCGTGGCAGTCATGACAAGAACATCAGGATTGGCTCCCTTCTTGCGGATTGAGGCACGCTGCATGACGCCGAACCGATGTTGCTCGTCGATGACAATAAGGCCAAGAGCAGCAAAATCAACGTCCTTTTCAAACAAGGCATGAGTCCCGACGACGATTTGGGCTGTCCCCCGTTGTATATCGTCGAGTACGTCTCGTCTCAACCGGCTTCGCTGACCACCGACGAGGAGGCGAACGTTTACCGGAATATCCTTCAGGAATGCTTGCAGCGTCTTGTAATGCTGCTCGGCAAGAATCTCTGTCGGTGCCATGAAGACCGACTGGTAGCCGTTATCGACTGCAATCAGGATGGCAATGAGGGCAACGATTGTCTTGCCGCTCCCAACATCCCCCTGCAACAGTCGATTGAGTGGCCTTGGCGTCTTCATGTCTGTGGCAATCTCATTAATCACCCGTACCTGCGCTTTGGTCAGCTGGAACGGAAGCGAATCCACAAGCTGACGGGCCAGATTGCTATCAACGGAGAAGGCGATGCCGTTTGTATCGTCCTTGACCAGCCGCCTCTTCAGGGCAAGCATGAGCTGAAAGTGAAACAACTCATCGTATTTTAGACGGCGGAGGGCTTCACCCAATTCTCCCTGCTGGCGTGGGGAATGAGCGCTCTTTATGGCAGTCTTCAGCGGAACGAACTTGTGAGATTGGATAATCGAGTCGGGAAGCGAATCCGTAACGAGACCGAGGTGCTGCCGAAGCGCCAAGCCGATGATTCTTCTGAACCCTCCGCTGTCGAAGCCGACATGCTCGAGTTCTTTGCTCGATGGGTAGAGGGGGACGAGTCCTCCAGTGTTTAGTGTCTTGCCCCAATCGACATCGATAGGATCGGACTCCTCACCTTCACGCGGGCCAGCGATCCTATCCAGGTCGGGATGAACAAGCTGCAGAACATTCCCATAGTACGTCGGCTGGCCTGACACGGCAAGTGTTTCGCCGATGACGAACCTGTTTTTCCAATACTGCACACCGCCGAACCAAATGCACTGCATTGTTCCCGTCTGATCCGCGAGTACCAGCACAAGCCGGGCCTTGGCACGGAACCCAACGACTTTGAACGAGCGAACTTCCCCCACCAACGTATAGTCTCGCCGGACATCAACACTTTGTTCTTCGCTCCCCGATGGTAGTGTTGCCATTGCGCGCAGCTGTTCGATGGTGACAATTGCGGAGCGATCGAGATAGCGGCGTGGAACATAGAAGAAGAGATCACGGATCGTCTTCAGGCCATACTTTTCCAGCACCGCCGACTTCCTTGGCCCAATGCCTTTGAGAAATTGGAGAGGAGTCTGTAACGGGTCCGATGAGAACGGGGGTTGGGGCTTCATGACACGTGGAAGATACGGTGCTATGCCGCCAGTGTCAAGGTTGTTCTCTCGAGAAGGGTCTATCCTAGGCCACTTTCGTCATCTGCCTGCGCCAATAGAAATAGAACGGTAGACCCAAAAGCAAAAGGAGAAGTCCGACCATCGAGTCTGCAGTCTGCTCGACCAGCGTATTGATGACGAACCAGGTTGCCACAATGAGGAAAAGAATCGGGACAAATGGATATCCCGGCACACGATACTCCCTGTTTGCATTTGGCATTCTTTTTCGCATGACAAAGATGCCTGCTGCTCCAAGGGCGTAGAAAATCCATCCTGCAAAGACCACATAGGTAAATATCTGGTCGTACGTTCCGGTCAGGGTCAGCAACGATGCCCATATCCCTTGAACGATCAGCGATTTGCCCGGCGTTCTGTATTGCGGATGCACACGGCCCATCGATCGGAAGAAGAGTTTATCCTTCGCCATCGCAAAGAACACACGGGCCGTCGTCATGGAGGTTGCATTCACCGTACCAAACGTGGAGATCAT
>CAYPVN010000289.1:0-2068 GCA_964414155.1 uncultured Chitinophagales bacterium | reverse complement strand
TGTCGTGATGTTGGGGGCGATTTTTCTGGTTCATCTTCCGTATGGCTTCGATGTCAGCAACGGTGGGATAGAATACGCCCTCACCCAATTGCTTTTGGCCGTCGCGTTCTTGCTGATTGGCCCTGGAGCATATTCGTTGGCATCGGTGCTTCCAGGATCCCTCAGAAATGATGATTCAGCTGAGATGGTCTCCCCGGGGGGAGAAACATTGTTGCCAGAAACTGAGATTGTGAAAAATGATGCGGGTTTGACCTCTCGCAGAGAGAGAAAGTTTAGTGAAATTGTGCGTGGACGGAGAGCAACCCCTGCTTTTTCTTCGTCTCTGGTTCAGGATGAAGATTTGAAAAAGATTCTCCGGGCTGGACTCGAAGCGCCGAGCAGTTATAACATGCAGCCATGGCGTTTTGTCGTCGTTCGGGATGTTGAAACGCGAAAGCGCTTGCGCGTGGCTGCACTGAATCAGGAACAAGTGGAACAAGCGCCGGTTGTAATCGTCGCGTGCGGAGATACGGAAGGATGGCGAGAGGATCTCGAAGAAGTCATTCGCATCGGTCGTGCTCATGGCTTCGCAAGTGAAGCGAGGATCGAGAGAAAGCGTGTGAACGTATGGAGAGATTTGGGAGCGCATCCAAACATTGCGATGTGGGTAACGAAGCAAACAATGATTGCTGCTACTACGATGATGTGGATGGCAGAGGCCCTAGGCTATGATACAGGTCCGATGGAAGGGTTCCATGAAAAACAGGTCCGTGAGGTACTTGAGATTCCGGAGTCCGCAAGAGTCTTTTTCTTACTTGCCATAGGTCGCCTCGATGGTGAGGACAGCAAGTATCCTGGCAGACTCCCGGCATCCCGTACTATGTTTGCAGAGCGGTATGGCAACCCACTTGAGCTCTAATTGTTTCATGGTTCTTGGATTGTAAACGATCATATGCCGGATCTACTTCACTGGGTTGTATTTCTAGCGGCCGCAAGCATACTGCTGCTCATCCCAGGTCCATCTGTGATCTATGTTGTCACAAGATCTATTGACCATGGTTGGCGAGGCGTCTTGTTTTCTTCTGTTGGACTTGCCCTGGGAGATCTATTTCAGGTTGTATGCACGGCAGCGGGGATTTCGGCATTGCTGTCCGCCTCCACTACATTGTTTTCGATCCTCAAGTATGTTGGTGCCGCATACCTGATCGTCCTCGGTGTTCACAAGCTTAGAAGAAAAAACCTGCTTGTGCTTCCCGAGCCGGGGATTGCAGGAGCTGACACGGTCCATGATTCTTCTCGTTCGCTCGTGATTCAGGGGTTCCTTGCCCTCAATCCAAAGACTGCCCTATTCTTCCTCGCCCTTTCCCCGCAATTTGTCGCCTCGAATGCCGGACCAGTATGGCTTCAGGTTTTCCTTTTTGGAGGCGCCTTCATTGTTCTTGGTTTCGTCACGAACTCCCTCTACGGTTGTGTTGGGGGAACGCTGTTGAGCTTTTTAGCCAAACGCAGCAGCCGTTTACAAAAAGTCTCACGACTCGTCACAGGTGGAATACTCATTGCTCTAGGTATAGCGGCGGCGGCCTGATCATTCTGTCGAACAATGAATCAAAGTAACTGGGAATGTGAAAGCGATGTCAGTCGATAGGTTACCAACGACAATATGACAACAGAATTGGACGGCTGGTCGAAAACAGAATGTTAGGTGTGCAACTTTCCATTTAATTGAACGTGCATCTCCGTAATCGCCGAATCATAAAGATACTAACAACACACTTCTAGGAGAAACTCAATGAGCAAGGTCGTTGTGTTCATGAAATTGACGCTCGACGGCATCATACAAGGGCCGGGTCGACCCGACGAAGATACCCGCGGCGGCTTCGTACACGGCGGTTGGGCGCTGCCCTATTTTGACCCTGTCATGGGGCAAGTCGCGGCAGAAGGAATGGCCGAAGAACCGGCACTGTTGTTCGGACGACGCACGTATGAGGACTTTTACGACGTTTGGCCAAAACGCACCGACAATCCGTTCACCGGAGCGCTGAACAACCTTCAGAAATACGTCGCATCAACCACGCTGAAGGAGCCGCTC
>CAYPVN010000288.1:0-2069 GCA_964414155.1 uncultured Chitinophagales bacterium | reverse complement strand
TTTCAGATTCTGAGGAAAGATACCATGAAGGTCTCCGCCGAGGGACATTTCATCAGCACGATGATTAACATCCAAACGGGACGCGTTGAAACCATCCCCGATTGGGTGATCAAGCGGTACACACAATTCACGGAGTGATACTTTTGTGATACGCCGAATGTATATTTCCCTATGACCAGATCTCAATTCGTGCAAAACTCGTTGCTCGTCCTCAGTGCCATTATGATGTTTTCCTGCAGGAGCGATGAAGGATCACAACCGTCGGTTGATGGGAGGATCTCGACGGACCAGCAGTTGTTCACCCTCATCACGCAAACGCAGCCGTACTCCTCGTACAGCCTCTTTCCGAATGTGGACTCCGTAACCCAAGGAACACTCAACGGCTCCCAGGCTCATCAACCGATGGTCCGCGTGAGCATGAATGATACTGCGGTCAGCGCCTTGCAGAACGACACGCTCCCCGCCGGAAACAGTTTTCCTGACGGCTCAATCATCTTTAAGCAAATCAGAATGAGCGGGCAGACTACGCTCTTCGCAGTGATCTATAAGGATCGCGGCAACTCATTGAGCGCAAACGGCTGGTTGTGGGCCGAGTACGCGCCGAACGGCAACGTTGCCTTCTCGATCGAGCGCAGAGGTAACAGTTGCATTGCTTGCCATTCCATCGAGCAGGGCCCGCAGAACGACTTCATCAGGACGTTTGAGCGGCAACATTAATCGTCCTCCGTTTTTCCTTCCTCCGCATTCATATTGCATCTCGCGACAGATTGACGTATCTTTTTCCACGCATTCCTATCCGTTGTTCCAGGTATGACCCCTCATGTAGTGCAGATAAATATTTCTCCGGGTGGAATTCCCAAGAAATCGGTACCCGTCGGGCGTGCGGTGTTCGGGAGGATTGAGGGTGACGATTGGAACGACCGGCGCTACCACGGCTGGCCGGATCAGGCGGTGTGCTTGTTTTCAGTCGAGCTTATCGAAGAGCTGAAGATAGAGGGATTTCCATTATTTCCCGGCGCGCTCGGCGAGAACCTGACAACCAGGGGGCTTGACTTCCACAAAGTTCGTATTGGAGAAGTCTATCGGGTGGGGGCGGAAGTAGAAATCGGAATCACTAAAATCCGTGTCCCGTGCCGGACCATCACCGTCTATGGTGAGGGGATTATGAAAACAATGTACGATCTCGAAGTGAAAGAGGGCAACGTACACACGCCAAAGTGGGGCAGATCGGGATTCTACGCTGAAGTCTTGAAAGAAGGCGTGATCCATCCCGGTGACCCGATGGAATTGATGGACGAGTCTCGCGAGAGGGTGATGCCAACGCCGGCAAATCATTCACAACCAACTATCTGACCAAATCTACTCATGAATTTTTACCAAAAGCTCAGGGCCATTCAACGTAAGAACAATAGCCTCCTCTGCATCGGGCTTGATACTGACATCAATAAGATACCGGAGTTCCTGTTCGAGTTCGGCGATCCGATCTTTGAATTCAACCGCAGGATCATCGATGCGACGCGAGATATCGTTTGCGCCTACAAGCTCAACCTCGCTTTTTACGAATCCGTCGGCGAGCATGGTTGGTACACCATTCACCAGACGCTCGCTCGCATCCCGGAATCCATTGTGACCATTGGGGACGCGAAGAGGGGTGACATAGGAAACTCCGCCGCACTCTACGCCAAACTTATCGTCGATGACTACGAGTTCGGCGCATGCACGGTTAACCCGTATATGGGCGAAGATTCTGTGAGGCCGTTTATTGCGAAGAGCCATCAGGGTGCATTTGTCCTTGCTTTGACTTCAAATCCCGGCGCGAAGGATTTTCAGTATCTCAAGGTACATGGGAAACCGTTATTTGAGAAAGTAATTGCGAAAGTGAAGAAGTGGAACTCCAAGAAGAACTGCGGTCTTGTCGTCGGTGCGACGCGGCCGGGGGAATTACGGCGTGTGCGTGAGCTCGCGCCGGATATGCCATTACTCATCCCGGGTATCGGCGCGCAGGGCGGCGATCTGAGGCAGTCAGTACGCTACGGCTGCGACCGCAACGGCGAAATGGCGATCATCAA
>CAYPVN010000287.1:0-2088 GCA_964414155.1 uncultured Chitinophagales bacterium | reverse complement strand
TGAGCATGGCAGCAACAATGCCGCCGAGGCATTGCGCGAGGATATATCCGACGGCGTCCGCCGTACCGATTTTTTTGGCAACCCAGGCTCCGGCAGTGACCGCGGGGTTCAGATGTCCGCCACTGATGGCAGCCGTGGCGCTCACCATGACGGCGATTGTCAAGCCATGAGCAAGCGCAACACCCACAAGTCCTGGCGCGTTGATACTGTGGCCGGTCGCAATCGCGCCCACGCCAACGAAGATGAGTGCAAATGTGCCGATGAACTCGGCAATGAGTGCTTTTGTGTTCATACATCCTCCTTCTGTTTGGGTGATATGGTATTCTTTTCCCGTTTCTTTGTCAATCGAACCACCTCTTTCTCATTTGATCCGTAGTATTCACTTTCTCACTCCAAGTCGTTACATTCATTCAGCATTCCCCTGCAGAACAACCTTCGTTTGGGCCGCTCAAACGTGCTGGATTAGTAATCCGGGGAGGATAGTATGAGAGCGAGACTCTATTTTCTTTGTCTGCTGCTTTGCCAGTTGTCGTTCGCCCAGGTCCCCCGGTTCAACGTGACCATGACTGCGGCGGACTATGAATCTCTGTACACGAGAGACATTTTCAGCGATGTGTATCTTCCAGCCGTCGCTGAATATCGCGACACCGTATGGAATAACGCTTTGACACGGTTCAAGGGAAACTCAACGCGTTACTTTCCCAAGAAATCCTTTCGCCTCAGGTTCTCGACCTCCAACCTATTCCAGGGCATGCGACAGTTCAACCTCAATTCCATGTACACGGATAAATCATTCATTCGGGAAAAGCTTGCCTGGGACCTGTTTGCCGACATGGGAGCCCTTGCCCCGGAGGCCTATCATGCAGAGCTTGCAATCAACGGAGAGTACAAGGGTGTGTTCGCCTGGATCGATAAAGTGGATAGATATTTTCTGCAACGGCGGAATAGAATCCTTGCGCCGATGTACGATACCGATGATTTCTACAGCCTGGCAGATCTTACCATTCAACCAGATAGTCTTCTCCGGCTGTACTATCCGAAAGAGGTTGGAGATGAATCGGACTACAGCGACCTGCGATCATTAATCGAGGCAATCAACAATGCTTCCGATTCTTCCTTCGCCACTATGGTTGACAACCTGTTCGACATGAACAGCGTACTGAACTGGTTCGCAGGTAACACGCTGATGATGATGGGAGATACATATAACAAAAACTATCTGCTGTATCGGGATACATCCCGCGTGACGCAGCAGTGGGTCATCATCCCATGGGACTATGACCTTTCGTTCGGTCGGAACGGAGACCCTGCAATCCCTTACCCTGCGTCGCTGTTGAACGAGGGGTTCGCATATACCTTTTCTCCACTCTCAGGTCCCTCGAATGTGCTGAAAGACCGCTTCTTGAATACTCCATCTCTGGTTAATCGCCTGCGCGCTCGTCTCGACACGATCATGACGACAACCTTTACAGAGAAACGGATGTATCCCCGCATCGATAGCCTTGCTTCGCTTGTTCAATTTGATGTTTTAAGAGATCCGGAGAAATGGGGAACATATCAGGATTTCGTTGATCATGTTGAAGCGCTGAAATATTACGTCACTGCACGAAGGAACTATCTTTACAAGACATTCATCAACCCGCCAAGTGGCCAGTACAACACTGTGACACTGCAACCCGGCCAGCTCGGGGCTCCACTCCACTTCGTCGCGTTTGACGGCCGGCAGATCGCCACGATGTGGTTCACAAGTTTCTCTGGACTGGACAGCATCCGCATCCGTGTGTATCCGGATTCCACCCCTCCTGGCGTCATCAATCCGGGGGACCGGCGATTTATCAGGCGATGGATGAACGTTATCCCGTTTCCTCCGAACGCGACGTTCGCTGCGAGCATCCAATGGATGTACGAAGATATCACACTGCTCTCGACCGAACGTGGAACCGGTGTTCAGGACGAACGTTTGCTTCGTGGGTATGACTACGATGGCATCAACTGGAATCAAATCCCAACTACAATCAACCCGATTGCAAATACGGCAACGATGGAATCCATCTCGCAAGAGATGGTGGGAAGTGGAAGGCATTTTGC
>CAYPVN010000286.1:0-2090 GCA_964414155.1 uncultured Chitinophagales bacterium | reverse complement strand
GAATCATAGAGAACACCGAATTCGTGCAGGGCGCTACTGTTCGCCGATTTGAAGAACAGTTTTCGGCCGCGCAGAATGTAAAGCATACCGTTGCCTGCGGATCTGGAACCGATGCCCTACATCTCCCGCTCTGGGGTCTTTCCATCGGGGCTGGAGACGAGGTAATCACGACCGCTCATACATTCATCGCAACGGTTGAGGCAATCCTCCTCGCCGGAGCCAAGCCGGTCCTTGTCGACATCGATGAAGAATCCTACAACATTGATGTCTCCAAGATTGAAGCAGCGATAACAAACCGGACGAAGGCAATCATTCCAGTCCACCTGTATGGGCAAACATGTGATCTCGATCCGATTATGAATATTGCAAACAAGCATGGACTACGCGTCATTGAAGATGCGTGTCAGGCGCATCTTGCCGAATACAAGGGGAAAAGTGCGGGCTCGTTTGGCGTGGCTGCCGCATTCAGTTTTTATCCGGGGAAGAACCTCGGGGCGTACGGCGAGGCCGGCGCTGTAGTGACTAATGACACGGATTTATTCCAAAAGCTTTCCAAATTAAGGGACCACGGGCAATCGGAGAAATACCATCACGAGTTGTGGGGACACAATTATCGGATGGATGGAATTCAAGGAGCAGTCCTGGAGGTGAAGCTTCGCCATCTCAGGCAGTGGACAGAGGCGAGGCGGAAAAATGCCCGGCGCTATAACCAACGCCTCAAGAGTATGCCTCATCTCAAGCCCCCTGTTGAAATGTCGTATGCCCGCCATGTGTACCATTTGTATGTAATCAGAGTTGCAGACCGGGACGGCCTGCAGAAGTTCCTTCAGGAAAAAGGGATTTCGACCGGACTGCACTATCCCGTTCCGCTGCATCGTCAGAAGGCGTTGCAATCTTACGGGAATAAAGAAGGGGATTTTCCAGTCACGGAAAGAGCTGCGAAGGAAATCCTTTCGCTTCCGATGTTTGCCGAACTCACTGATGAGCAAATCGATTTCGTATGTGACACCATAGGAGATTACTTCGATTGAAACGACCTAAGTACAAATATGTATTGGCGCTGGTTGATGTAATTCTCGTGAATGTAGCCTTTATGGTCGCCATCAATTTTCAGAATTTTAAGGGCACCCTCCTACCGGATGTGCGTGGTCATTTCACGACCGACGAAGGTCTTTTTTTTCTCGCGTACAGCTTTGTGGTTGCACTTATTTTTCAACACAATAATCTTTACAAAGTTAACGTCTTCCTGACAATTGCTGATCACAGCGCGCGGATTATCAAGAGCCTCATTTATGCTGTGCTGGGCCTGGCTATTCTGTCCTTCTTTACAAAGTCAAGACTTATCGTAGATAGCCGGATGGCCATTCTCTACTTTACTGCTTTTTCCTTTTTCCTGTTCATTATTGTTCGAATTTTCTTTTTCCGATCCTTATTTCTGTTGCTAGCCTCCATTCCCCGATATCGGCGAAAGATGATTATCCTCGGCGCAGGGCAAACCGGGAAACTCCTCGCTGCAAATATCAAACTCAAAAACCCGTACGGCCTTCAGGTTATTGGATTTCTCGATGATGAGTTATCACGAGGGACTCCGGTCTTCGCCGGCCTTGAAGTGCTGGGAAAAGTCTCCGATGTCGCGTACCTGGTGGATGACCGTGAGGTCTCAGAGATTCTCGTCTGCCTTGATGATGTGCCCCATGACCGGTTGCTGAGCGTGCTCGATCTGTGCACCGGTACTCGCGCGCAAGTCAAGGTTGCTTCGCCACTCTATGACATCATTGCTGAAAGGGTATTCACTGAACGCTATGGCAGTATTCCGGTCGTGGGTATGACGAGCTCTCAAAGCATCGCGCAGGAATGGTCAAAAAGGTTGTTTGATTTCACCTTGGCAGCAATTGGTTTTGTGGTACTTATGCCGCTTTTCGCGATAATTTCGCTTGCGGTGAAGCTTGATTCCGGTGGCGGTGTGTTCTACAAACAAATCCGCATCGGGAAGGATGGAAGGCAATTCTCCCTGTACAAGTTCCGGTCGATGAAGCCGGGTAGTGACACGGATGAAAAGCGAATCCATGCCGCGGTCTCGTTTATCAAAG
>CAYPVN010000285.1:0-2096 GCA_964414155.1 uncultured Chitinophagales bacterium | reverse complement strand
TGTTGATGAGCAGTTCGTGGAAATGATTTCTGAAATCAAGGGTGATGTGGATGTCACGGTGTTTTTTGGGACGTGGTGCGGCGACAGCAAACGTCAACTGCCGAAGTTCTTGAAGGTGGCCGACAAGGCGGGAATCCCTGCAGAGAAGATCAAGCTGTACGGTGTGGATCGAACGAAGAAGAGCGCCGATGGTCTCACAGAAAAGTACAACATCCAGCGGGTTCCTACATTCCTCTTCTTTAAGAATGGCGTTGAGCTCGGAAGGATCATCGAAACTCCCCACACAACGATCGAAGGGGATATGATCACGATCCTCGCTGGTGACCAGAAGAAATAGCGGCGTCAGGCGTGCTGGTACGCCATTGCCTTGAGCAGCATAATCCTCTTGCTGATGGGCGGATGCGTGCCGAAGAGATCTGCGAGGAGCCCTTCCTTTGAGTTGATGTTCCGACCGAGCGGATCTCCGATACACAAATGAGCGGTCCCCTTCTTGATCGACCGCGTTGGTTCTACAGCCGCGTCGATCTTCTCCAACGCTGAAGCAAGTGCAGCCGGATTTCTCGTCAGCTCCGCGCCGGAAGCGTCGGCAAGATACTCGCGCTGGCGCGAGACGGCCATGGCCAGAATCTGTGAAATCAATGGCGCAAGCACCATGGCAACGATCCACAGAATCAGGAGGATCGGTCCGCCACCTCCCCCTCTGTCCGACGATCCCCTTCTCCTTCCTCCCAACCCCATTCTCGTCGAGCGCAATCCGAATTCGGAAAGAAGCATAACCGAGCCGAGCAGCGCGGCAACTACCGTCATCATCCGGATATCGTAGTTGCGGACATGGCTCATCTCATGCGCGATGACGGCTTGAAGCTCATCGCGGCTGAGTTTCTGCAGCAGCCCCTCCGTGACGGCGATACTGGCATGCGCAGGGTCTTTGCCCGTTGCAAACGCGTTGGGATCGGGGTCGGGTATAACATAGACGCTCGGGCGTGGAAGTCCGGACGCGATCGACATTTCATCCACCACGTTCTGCAATACCTGGTATTGGGAAGATCCTGTCGGGAGAGGTATGGCTTTCGAGGAGGAGAGGATAGCCTTCGCTCCGTTTTCCAGGCTCCAGTAGGCGCTCGCAGAACCAACAGCCAGCGCCAGCAACGTTGCGATAGGAAAGTTCGCGCGGAGAAACAACACATCGAACCCGAAACCGAGGAAGCCAAGAAAGAGAATGAAGCAAACCATCACGACCAAGGTAGTTCGCTTGTTCACAGCCTGCTGTTCGTAGATGTTGCGCGGAAGCGGGGTCATCGACTAGCCTTCCCGCTACTTCTTCAGCGAAAGATCCACGGTTGGGACTGCCCGCTCAGCGGGATCCTGGACCTCAAACAACTCGGCCGGCTGAAACCTGAACATTCCCGCGATGATATTTCCCGGAAACACCTGCTGGGCGATGTTGAACTTCGTGGCGATGTCGTTGTAAAACTGTCGCGCAAAGCTGATCTTGTTTTCCGTGCTCGAGAGCTCCTCCTGCAGTTTCGCCACGGTCTCGTTGGATTTCAGATTCGGGTAGCTCTCGGCGAGTGCGAAGAGTTTGGAGAGCATGCCGGTCAGCGCGCCTTCTTTTGCTGCCGCGTCGGCGACGCCGGTTGCGCCCACCGCGGCGTTGCGAGCCTTGATGACTTTTTCCAGCGTATCCTGCTCGAATTCCATGTACCCTCGCACGGTGTTGACGAGGTTCGGAATCAAATCGTGCCGGCGCTTGAGCTGCACGTCGATCTGCTTCCAGCCGTTCTTCACCTGGTTCCGCAGCGTTACGAGTCCGTTGTACTTGACTACCACCCACAACACGAAAACCACTACGAGAACGACAAAGCCAAAAAACAGTCCCATGTTCAAACCTCCAGTTTAAGGTGGACGAATGGCGATAACATATCAACTTTCAACGGATAAAGCAACTCGAGGTTTCATTGACATTCGTTGACCATTTGGATATATTTTTGTCGATTGATTGCAGTGCGCTGTAACGAATCGGGCAAGAATCTCTTCACATGCCAGGAGTGTAATGGCGGCGGATGATCAGAAGGATTCAGAAGAACTTCAGCGAA
>CAYPVN010000284.1:0-2109 GCA_964414155.1 uncultured Chitinophagales bacterium | reverse complement strand
GGGCGATGAGAAGCAGGACGGTATTGGTGCCGATGTCTATGGCTGCGACATTCATTGTAATGTCATTCTGAATCCGCCGACGGCAGATGAAGAATCTGATTTACGCGAGGAATATGCGTCTCCTTGGACACTGTCCAAAGCGGGCTGGCTTAGGAAACACCATCTCACTGTATCATAGCACACCCCTCTTTTATTCTCCCTCAAAAAAGGGGAGAATAATTTGTGTGAGATGGCGTGTGCGTATGTTTCCAACTATTTGGTCGTTCGCTACTGCCTTGACTCTACGCCGACACGTGCGCAGCCAGTGCAATCCATTCATTCTCTATCAATTCCTCAATCATTCTGAATCCGGAGTCGTGAAGTGCTTCAATCATCGGCGACTCATCTTCGAGGAGGAGACCTGACAAGAGAATCAATCCATCTGGGGCAAGTCGAGCGCGCATGTCGACAAGTATCTTCTCAAGAACGTTGCGCTGAATGTTGGCAACAATCATGTGAAACTGCCGCTCCTTCACTGACGAGATGTTTCCGAGTGTGATCTGAACTTGGTCCCGCACGCAGTTGAGCTGAACGTTCTCCCTTGCGTTGTTGTTCGACCACTCGTCGGAGTCGACACCAACGGATGAGGCAGCTCCTAACTTCACTGCGGCAATTGCGAGTACACCAGTCCCTGTTCCAACATCAAGTACCTTCATATTGGGCTTGCAGTACTTCTCGATTAGCTTGAGCATCATGCGAGTAGTTTCGTGGTACCCGGTACCAAAGGACATCTTGGGGTCAATTGTCAGGACGATCTGACCGGCCGTCGGTTGATACGTTTGCCAGGTCGGTGTTATGACAATCCTATCGGTCACCCGAATGGGGCGGATCGATTTTTCCCATTCTTCATTCCAATTCTTGTCCTCAAGTTTTCTTGTCTGAATCTTCGGAAGTGACGCACCGTGCGCTTGCGCCACGAGGCTTACAATTTGCGTCACCTTTTCCTTTGCTCCATCATTCCAATTCTGCAAATTAACATAACATTTCAATGAGTCCGCCTCTTCCCAGAATCCCTCAAAACCAATCAGGATCATGTGCGCTGTCAGCTCATCGAACAGCAGCGGATTGCCGTCGATTTGCAGTTCGATGCAGTCTTTCGACATTGGACTTACGGGTGTTGCGTGTAGATAAGGTGAGTGAGAACAGTCCCAACTGCCTCAAGGCTCTCCGCGCTGCATTTGTCAGGAGTATCCTGATGAGTGTGCCAATAGCGGTTGGTGGGATCGGGATAGTTAAAGTCGATGAGGTCGATCGTCTTGATGCCGACCTCGTTCAAAGGCAGATGGTCATCGGTGACGGCTTCCCCGACTGCATCCACAAACTGCGGATATCCAAGTTGCCGGGCTTTTTGCCAAACAAGGTCCACAATATCGGGGGCATACTTTATTGAATGCTGTTCCCTGGGAATCTCCAAAAACGCGTCTCCGATCATATCGATGACGATCCCAAAGCGGGGGAGATAATCCTGCGGCTTGGTCTTTGCAAAATGCTGCGAGCCGAGGAGGTAGTTCGCCACATCCCCCTCGTGTCCATAGTCCTCGCCGTCGAAGAAAGCGAGGTCGACGCCAATGGGAGGCGGGTGTTGTTTCAGAAGCGATGCCAGTTCAAGAAGGACGGCTGCGCCGCTTGCGGCATCATTTGCGCCGAGAATCGGCTCATTTCTTCGCGCCCTATTCTCGTCTTGTTCGGCGCGCGGACGGGTATCCCAATGTGCACAAAGCAAGATCCGTGTGTTCGATGAGACATTGAACGATGCGATGACGTTTGTCAGGTTCAATCTCTCTTTTTCGTAACCCACATGAACAAACTGTTGCATCCTTACCTGGTCGCAGAGTGATTTCAGTTCAGAATAAAGAAAGTCAAGGCACGCCTGATGCCCCTGCGAGTTCGGATTTCTTGGGCCGAATGATACCTGTTTCAAGAGATGCGAGTACGCACGATCTCCGCTAAACGATGGAATGGTGGGAGCAGTCACGGCAGGTTCTACTTTTGTCGAGGGCTCACGCTTTGGCTGGGGTCGTTCCCCCGTGCAGCTAAGGATCAAGCTTGCAAGGAGACTGCACACAAAGG
>CAYPVN010000283.1:0-2111 GCA_964414155.1 uncultured Chitinophagales bacterium | reverse complement strand
TCCGGCGACACGACATTTGTGGTGTGGGATAGTTTAGCGTCGCAGACATTCAGGCTCTACTCGCCTCTTCAACCGAGCCTCGTCGAGTTTGATCCGGATAGATGGATCTTGAAGAAAACAATTCCTTATCCCGTGAGTGTGAAAGAGGGTGGAGTGCCGATCGAATTCGCGCTGCATCAGAATTTTCCCAATCCGTTCAACCCAACAACTACCATACAATACTCCCTCCCCTCTAAAGGCATGGACAAAGCAAAGGGGAGGGTCGGCCAGTCCGCCGGAACGGTAGTGCAGGCGGGGGAGGGGTCGCAAGTGACGCTCAAGGTGTTCGATGTTCTCGGCAGGGAAGTGACAACGCTGGTCAACGAAATCAAGCCTCCCGGTGTGTATTCTGTGGTATTTGATGGAGCAAACCTCGCTTCCGGCATTTATATGTACAGACTGAAGGCCGGCGGGTCAACTCTTTTGAAAAAGATGATTCTTCTAAAGTAGAACTATCAGGACAGAACATGTACAAACGACTCACACATATCGGCATCGCCGTAAAGAATAAGGACGCATCATCTGCGCTCTTCTCGAAACTCCTCGGGATGAAGGAAAGCCACTCTGAAGTGGTTACAGATCAGAAAGTACTTGCGGGGTTCTTCAAGATCGGAGAGGCTGGAGTGGAGCTGCTTGAGGCGACCTCTTCGGATTCGGCCATTGCCCGATTCATTGAGAAGCGCGGGGAGGGTGTGCATCATCTTTCGTTTGAAGTGGACGATATCGAAGCGGAAATTGCAAGGTTGAAGAAGGAGGGATTTCAGATGATTGATGAGAAGCCACGGCTTGGTGCAGATGGCTATCGCGTGGCATTCATTCATCCCAAATCCACAAACGGCGTTCTTGTTGAAATCAGTGAGCAAATACAGAAGTGACTGATCAACACCTTACCATAAAGATCACGAATGAAGACATCGGTATGCAGGAAAAACTGGAAGCCCTGCCGACGGGTCCCGGTGTCTATCAGCATAAGGATGCCGAAGGGAAGGTTCTGTACGTCGGCAAAGCGCTCAATCTGCGTAATCGCGTTCGGCAGTACTTCCAGAAATCCCGCTCGGTCGATCCCCGCATCGGCCTGATGCTCTCCAAGGCGAGCGATCTCGAAATCATTGTGACCGATTCCGAGGTTGAAGCGCTCATCCTCGAAGCCAATCTGATCAAGAAGCTGAAACCTCGATACAATGTGCTCCTCAAAGACGATAAGAGTTATCCGTATATCGTCATCACAAACGAGCCGTATCCCCGCGTGTTCGTGACGCGAAGGATCGTCAAGGATGGCTCGCGGTACTTCGGCCCGTACACCGACGTAAAGAACGTCCGCGCAGCGCTGAAATCCATCCGGGATATTTTCATGATTCGCAGCTGCAACTTCTTCATCGACGCTGAGTCGATCAGGAAAAGAAAGATCAAAGTCTGCCTCGACTACCATATCAAGAAGTGCGAAGGGCCGTGCGAGGGACTGGTGTCGCAGGAAAAATACAACGCGATGATCCATCAGGTGGCGGCACTGCTCCAAGGCAAGACGGAGTCGTTGATTGCCCGGCTGCAAGCTGAAATGGAAAAGCTGGCGAGTGACATGAAGTTTGAGGAAGCCGCAACACTCAGAGACAGGATCAGAGGATTGCAGGCGTACAGCGAACGCCAGAAAGCAGTTGATCTTGATCCTACCGACAGGGACATCATCGCGTTTGCAGCAGAGGGAGACGATGCGTGCGGTGTCATCTTCAGGATTCGTGAAGGGAAGATGATTGGTCGTCGGCACTATTATATGGTAGGCGTTGACCAGAAGCCCGAAAGTGAAATCGTTGAGACGCTTGTGCAGCAATACTACCTTGAAGCTGAAGATATACCGAAGGAGATACTTCTCCCTATCCTTCTCGAAGATACAGATCCCGTTCAACAGTGGCTTTCGCAGAAGCGTGGGGAGATGGTGGCATTGATCGCTCCGACAGAGGGAGAAGAAGCAAAGCTTGTCCGCTTGTCCCAGAGCAATGCGAGATTCCTTCTCGATGAGCTAAAGATTCAGAAAATGAAGCGGGCCGATTATGTGCCGCACGCAGTGAAAGCATTGC
>CAYPVN010000282.1:0-2118 GCA_964414155.1 uncultured Chitinophagales bacterium | reverse complement strand
TTTGCTGCTTCGGGGCAGACACTCTTTGACAGCATCACGGAACTCCTCTATGTCTTGAAGTATGAGCTTCCCGATAAGCACGTCACGTTGCATTTCGGATGGCCGCAATCCTCATGGATCGACCGGCTCTCAACCGGCGTCATGGTTTTCAGCATCATGAAACTGCCGAAAATGTTTCCCGAATTTCACTTTGTGATTGAATATTTTGGGAAGAAGAATGCCTAAGGTGGGCGTGGTCATCCCGGCAGGCGGCAAAGGTCTGAGGTTCGGAGAAGGCCTGCCAAAGCAGTTTCTCCTCGTTAATGGCGTTCCGATTCTTCAAAGAACGATCTCAATCTTCGAATCAATCCAGCTTATCGGTGAGATCGTCGTTGTTGTGCCGAAGAAGTATGTTGCACAAACGAGGCGAATGGTCTCTGCGCTTTACAAAGTGTCGGCAGTTGTTGCCGGTGGGTCAACAAGGCAGGAATCTGTCTGGAACGGACTCAACGCATTCACTGAGCCGCCGGACGTGGTACTCGTGCATGATGCCGTGCGTCCGTTTATAAGCCCGAGGCTTGTGAAAACTGTAGCGCGCTTTGCCCATCGGTATGGGGCCGCGGTTGTTGGCACACGGACAAAAGACACAATGAAGATGGAGGGAAGGAAGGGGTTCTACACAGAAACCCTGCGAAGGGAGAGACTCTGGTCGGTGCAGACACCGCAAGGCTTTGCATACGAACTGCTTCGGCGCGCTCATGCGTCCGCCCGGAAAGCGCGGTACACCGGGACAGATGAATCCTCGTTGGTGGAGAGATTGGGGATTCCTGTCCGAATCGTGCCCGGCGAGGAAAGAAACTTCAAGATCACGACGAGACAGGACTTTGAGTTGGCGAAACTGATCCTCAAACAAAGCTGGTGAGAGATTGTTGCAACTCTCGATGCATTTACCTATCTTTTTACCCATATTTGGTAAGGAACTACGTATCCTAAGCGATTCAGGAGAAGCATGTTGTCCATAGCCATAATTGCCGTTCTCAGTTATCTCGTCGGTTCCATTCCGACGAGCATTATCGTTGCGAAAGCGCGACAGGGTATCGATATTCGTCAGCATGGCAGCGGGAACGCTGGCGGGACGAATGTTATCCGCGTTCTCGGCTGGAAGACCGGCGTGATGGTCATCGCGCTGGATATGGCGAAGGGTCTCGTTGCAACGATTGTCATTGCCCGGCTGATGTACGGGCCGATCCCGTTCGAAAACAAAACTCCCTTTGACGATTTTACCGTGGTGCAAATCATCGCGGGGTGTGCGGCAATCCTCGGACATGTCTGGACCCTGTTTGCAGGATTCAAAGGCGGCAAGGGGATGGCGACCGCGGGCGGTATGCTGATTGGCGTGGCGCCTGTGGAGGTTGCGGTTTCGTTCGGCGTGTTCACGATTGTCTTCCTGATCTCGCACTACGTGTCGCTCGGCTCGCTGAGTGCCGCAGTTGCATTTCCTTTGACGATGTTCTTCCGTGAAAATATCTTTATGGTCGATATTGAAGGGTACAACACACTCATCTTCTTCAGTATCGGCATTTCACTCTTGATTATTTACACACACCGGGCGAACGTCAAGCGATTATTGAGGGGGACTGAAAACAGGATTACGAGGATTCCCCTCTTCAGCAAACAATAGTCTCTTCCCGGGACTATAAACTCTTCCTGCTTCAACAACCAACGTCCCGTGGGGCAATCCCCCACCGTAACCTATGCGTATAGCCG
Source organism: uncultured Chitinophagales bacterium (assembly GCA_964414155.1). Taxonomy (GTDB): domain Bacteria; phylum Bacteroidota; class Ignavibacteria; order UBA10030; family UBA6906; genus CAYPVN01. The sequence goes on along the minus strand of CAYPVN010000282.1, from coordinate 372 downwards.
TCCTCGGTGCCGGTAGTTGGGGGACCACCCTCGCCATCATCCTCGCGAACAACTCCCATCAGGTTTCGCTCTGGTCCTATAGCGACAATTACGCCAAGACCATCCGTACAACACACGAGAATCCATCCTTCCTCCCCGGCATAAAGATTCCGGAGACAATTTCGGCAACGAGTGACTTACTCGGGGCGGTCGGGGAGAGTGACATGCTTGTCGCCGCCGTTCCTTCCCAGTACCTCCGAAGCGTGATGTCTCAGCTGCGGGCAATTCCGCTTGAGCGTCGAGTCGTCGTGAACGTTGCGAAGGGAATTGAGAACGGAACATTGATGACAATGTCCGAGATGCTGCAAGACGTGCTTCCACAGTTGAAGACGA
>CAYPVN010000281.1:0-2124 GCA_964414155.1 uncultured Chitinophagales bacterium | reverse complement strand
ACCTATGAACTGAGTCTCGGCAAGCTCACCGAATACCATGGCAACTTCACCTTCTCTCTGAAGGAGAAGGAAGAGCGAAAACAATTGCAAGAGTCTGCGTTCATGAACCAGCAACAGCAAATCAGACAGACCGAACGTTTTATCGAGCGCTTCCGCTACAAGGCGACAAAAGCAAGGCAGGTTCAGAGTCGCATAAAGCAGCTTGAGAAGTTGGACGTGATCGAGATTGAGGACGAGGAGGACAGCATTCACTTTGAGTTTCCCCCGGCACCGGCCAGCGGAAGAGTGGTGATGGAGTTGCGGGGCATTCACAAGAAGTATGGAGCGATGCAAGTGTTTAACGGGGTGGATTTCGATATTGACAGGGGCGACCGGATAGCATTTGTTGGTGTCAACGGTTCAGGGAAGTCGACACTCTCGCGCATCATTGCCGGTGTTGAACCGTTCGACGACGGTATACGGACGGTTGGGTATAATGTCGTCGTTGCCTATTTTGCGCAGCATCAGGCGGAGGAGCTGAATCCTCGTAACGATGTCCTTCAGACTGTCGATGAGGTTGCTGTTGGCGACATACGAAAGCGGCTTCGCAATCTTCTTGGTTGCTTCCTTTTTCGTGGGGATGATGTGTTTAAGAAGGTGAGTGTTCTTTCAGGCGGAGAGAAAAGCCGGCTTGCATTGGCGAAGATGCTGCTGAGCCCGTCGAATCTAATCGTGCTTGACGAACCGACGAACCATCTGGATATGCGGTCGAAGGTGATCCTTCAGGAGGCGCTTCTCGGCTACGAGGGGAGCTATGTGATCGTTTCTCATGATCGAGATTTCCTTGACCCAATTGTAAGCAAGGTGATGGAGTTTAAGCAGGGGAAGATCAAGACATATCTCGGCAATGTGAGTGACTATCTCTACGCAAAAGAAAAAGAGCGCAGTCGGATGCAGCTCGCGGCATCACAGCAAGAACGCGCGGCGCCTTTACGGGTCAACGACAAGGACAGGAAGCGGCAAGAAGCAGAAGCGCGACAGAAGCGATATCAGCGGGTAAAGCCAGTTCAAAAGAAGATTGAGGAGGCGGAAAGGGAAATTGAGGATAAGGAGCGAGAGAAGAACGAGTGTGAGGCGCTGATGAGCGATCCTGAGTTCTACAAGAACGGGGAAAAAGTAAAGGAGGTCGCTGCCCGACTCAAAAACCTGGAGAGCGAGCTCGGCGCGGCGTACTTCAAGTGGAATGAGCTAACCAAGCAACTCAACACACTCAATGCGGAGAGCGGACAACCATCGGGCAGAGGATCGTGAAACGGGGAGAGGAAATACGCCTGAACCTTGAAAGCTTCGCGTTTGAAGGCAAGACTGTTGCACGGGTTGACGGTATGGTTGCGTTTGTTTCGGGTGGAGTTGCCGGCGATGAGGTACGCGCAAGGCTGACAAAAGTCAAGAAACAATTCGTGGAGGCAGAGACGTTGGAGGTTCTCAAACCCTCTCTCCTGCGGACGGAACCAAAGTGCAAGTACTTCGGTACCTGCGGTGGATGCAAGTGGCAGCACGTCGATTATCAGGCTCAACTTGATTTTAAACGGCAGCATGTCATCGACGCGCTGGAACGAATCGGGGGGTTCAAGGGTGTCTCCGTGCAGTCGACGCTTGGCGCCCCGGAAATATATTATTACAGGAACAAGATGGAGTTCTCATTTGGTCAACGATGGCTGACGAAAGAAGAATTAGAAGAAAGAAAAGTCGGTGCGTCAGAGACGAGAGAGTCGTTCGCACTCGGCTTGCACATTCCGAAACGGTTTGATAGGATTCTGGACCTTGATGAGTGCTGGTTGCAGTCAGAGACAAGCTACAGAATCGTTAACGCTGTACGGCGGTTTTGTCTTGAGCACGGTCTCACGATTTATTCCACCGAAACACACACGGGCTACCTCAGGAACCTCGTTATCCGGGAAGGGAAGCGAACGGGCGATCTGATGGTGAATCTTGTATCGTCGGAAGACAGACCGGATGTTATGGAGGCCCTGCGTGACAGGTTGCTCGAGGAGTTCTCTGAAATCACAACGGTGATCAACAATATCACCGATCGGAAATCCCAGGTAGCAATTGGCGATTCAGAAAAAGTGTATCACGGACCCG
>CAYPVN010000280.1:0-2130 GCA_964414155.1 uncultured Chitinophagales bacterium | reverse complement strand
CCAAGCTCGCCTTCGTCAGAGATCAGTTTGTTGAGCGGATCAACGGCTTGAGAGACCAGATACCGACACTCAAGACAATTGTCCAAGTTGGTCGAAAAGTCGATCCGCGTCTCCCCCATTTCCAGACCGAACTGTTAAAACGCCAACCGCACATCGCTCAGCTCAAAAAGCCGGCGCTTGGCGATGAGGCACTTATTGTCTACACCTCCGGGACAACGGGACTTCCGAAGGGTGTCGTCCTCAATCAATACAACCTCCTCGTCGATGCCATGGCGATTGCAGAATGGCACCGCCTCTCCGAAGACCAGCGGATGATGTGCGTCCTTCCCATTCACCATGTCAACGGAACAATCGTCACCTTGATGACTCCGCTCTACTGTGGAGGCGGTGTGGTGCTCAACCAGAAATTCCACGCGGATAAATTCTTTGAGCGGATCAGCATTGAAAGGGTCAATGTTGTCAGCGTAGTACCGACATTGCTGCAGTTCCTCTTGCATACGAAGCTGGAGCTGGACGCATACAAGCTTTCCTCGCTGCGTCACATTATTTGCGGGGCAGGACCTCTCACCGTGGAACTTGCATTGAAGTTCGAGCTTGAGTTCCATATTCCGATCATCCATGGCTACGGCCTTTCTGAGACAACCTGCTACTCCTGTTTCCTGCCGATCGATTTGCCAAAAGGCGAACACAAGCTCTGGCTGTCGAAGTTCGGATTTCCCTCCATTGGCGTTCCACTTCCCGTCAACGAAATGGCCATCCATGATGAACATGGCAATGAGATTGGTGAGGGCGAACGTGGTGAGATCGTCATACGTGGGCACAACGTGATGAAGTACTATTTCCAGAACCCGGAGGTAAACCTAAAGACCTTTGAACACGGATGGTTTAGGAGCGGCGATGAGGGGTTTTTCCGATACGACGATCAGGGCAGGAAATTCTTTTTCATTACAGGTCGCCTAAAGGAATTGATTATCCGCGGCGGCGTCAATATTTCACCGTTCGAAATTGATGAGGTGTTGATGAATATGCCGGGGGTTCACGCGGGGATTGCTGTGGGATTTGAAAACGATTGGTACGGCGAGGAAGTTGGCGCGTACGTAAGGATGAAGGACAGCATTCAGCTTAGTGAAGCAGAAATCATTAGCTACTGCCGGAAGCATCTCCCCTTCTCCAAATCCCCCAAAGCTGTTGTGTTCGGGACCGATATCCCCGTAACATCAACCGGGAAGTATCAACGCAACAAATGCAAGGAGCTTTTTGCTCAATGGAAGGCTGTGCAATTCACAGAGAGAAAATAACAACGGCCACGCTTCCACATGGCCGTGCGTGAACATTATATGTGAGTGATTTAGAAGGTTCCGAGAAATAGTCCTGCATTGATCATAAAGCCCCTGCCGTTCACATTGCTTGGCACGCCCAGAAGGTCATCCTTGTCATCCAGTGTCCATGAAGGCGAGTACATGCCAACGTAGCTTACCCCGATCCGCGCCCCAAGCCAGCCGAGAATCGCATACTCAAGGTTTACCGAGGGAATCACGACAAAAAACGATCCCGACATTTCCCGTTTGATACTTGTAATTCTTCCGCCGATCTGGTAATTGCCGCTGCCGAAATTCCTAAATTCCTCCTGCCAGGTTTTTGGATGTCCGTCGTTTTCCCGAAGTGTAATATCGATCCCGCCTCCTCCCAGCATCGTTCCCACTGAAAGATCCAGCCTTTCTTGCAAGGGTATAACATACTCAAAGGTCACGCCACCAAACCCGACGTTCAACTCCGCGTCCCGACGAATCCCAGTAGCATCAAGAGAAGTACTCTTAATTGATCCACTCATACCGACTCCGCCGATACGAAGGTTCGGCAAGAACATGATGTAAGCGGAGCCCCCCCCGCCGTACAGAAACACACCGTTATCTTTCAGCGGCGCGGCCCCAGATCCGATAAGAAATTTGTTGATGGGATCAACGTCCACAAACACAAGCCCGGGTGTGAAGCCACCCATCGCACCGATCTTTGCGGACCGGGAGCGCTTTGGCGGAATCGGCGGAATAGTTTCTTCTTGCGTGTAGACGAGCGAACCTACAAACGTCAGCAGAATCGCTGTGATCACCAGCTTCTTCATGAGAATCCTCC
>CAYPVN010000279.1:0-2170 GCA_964414155.1 uncultured Chitinophagales bacterium | reverse complement strand
CGGTGATCGCCATTGCATGGCTTGTCGTCAGCATGGTGTACAAGAAGGCGGCTACAATAAAGGGCTTCTAACGTCTCCGCTCATCTTCGCATTGGAGCGATTGGGGACTGAGCCAGACGTTTTCCGCAAATGAACGAGACCACAGAACCATGAAGAGAAGAACATTCATCAAATCAACTGCAATCACGGGTGCACTGGCAGCAGTGGGCAATCCAGCGCGTTCACAGAATTTGTTCGATCAACTCACCACGACTGATGAAAGAGAGAAGGCGATGTACGAGTGGAAATTCAACCCGCGTCCATACTCGGACGATGAAGCAAAGAAAATCCTTGCGCCGGTGATTGATGCGGAAACATCCGACTGGCATTACAACACACACCACAAAGGGTACGTCACGGCGCTCAATACTATCGAGAAGGAGCTGGAAACGGCAGACCGCTCGAAGGCGAATGGCAATTACAGCATGGTCGGCGAGTTGAAGCGACGCACAACGTGGAATCACGCAGGAGCGCTGCTGCATGATGTGTATTGGGAAGTGATGGGAGGCGACGGTGATATCTCAAAAGGTCCCGAGATAAAGGCGGCGATTGAAAAGGAGTTCGGCAGTGTTGACGTCTGGAAGGCAGACTTCAAAGCGGCAGCAATCTCTGCCAAGCTGAGCGGGTGGGGCGTTCTGGTGTACGATATGCTCTACTCAAAGCGGCTGTTGAACGTATTGGTGGATGAACATCATTACGGAGCCATGTGGGGCGGCATACCGCTGATTCCCGTTGATGTCTTCGAGCATGCGTACTATCATAAAGACGGACCGAAGCGCGCTGCATACATTGACAACTTCATAAGCAACCTACACTGGGGACGTATCAACGATCGCTACAAGAAGTTCGCCCGATAATTTTTCAACGAGGGATGCATGAAAAGGACGTGGAGGGATGTTGATGATATTGCAATTGATCTTGTTGAACGACATCCTAACGTAGATCCGTTGAGTGTGAAGCTTCCGGAAATCCAGAAGATGGTGACCGAGCTTCCCACATTTGGCGACGACCCCGCTGCGGCAAACGACAAGATCCTCGAAGCAATTCAAGCAGCGTGGTACGACGAGTTCGAGGATTGACTGGTCAGTGTTGCAGGACCGGGCTTGCCAACCAGACTTCATCCCGCTCAGATTTATCGGGCGGGATTTTTTTCTTGATGTTAAGAATGGAAATCGCTATCATCACATCGAGAAAGGGCTGTGATGATTGCATTGCCGTTGTTCCCGCTGCCGGTTGTGTTGTTCCCTGACTCCGCTCTCCCACTGCACATCTTCGAAGAACGATATAGAATTCTGATAGTCGAGTGCATCACTGAACAATCCGAGTTCGGGATCAACCTCGTGCACGAAGGGAAGATATCGGAAATAGGATGTACTGCGGTAGTTGAGAAGCTGGTCAAGAAATACGATGACGGGAAAATGGATATTGTTGTTCGGGGCAAACGGCGGTACCGACTGTTGAGAGTCAAGTCTGAATCCCGGCCGTATATGGTCGGTGATGTGGAGTACCTGGAACTGGAACGGGGCAGTGTCGATCACAAGTTGGCGCAGGAAACAATCAGACTTCATAACACCGTCATTGATTTGGTCCATAACGATGCGAATCGCCAGCTTCCAATTGATTCGGCGGTAACAGGAGTATCCTTCGTGTTGGCACAAAAATCTGGAATGGATCTCTTGCAACGCCAGCACTTGCTGGAGCTTACTTCCGAGAACGACCGCCTAGAATTATTGAGCAGGTATTTTACCGAGATCATACCCAAGCTTGAAACGATGGAAGAGGTGAACCGGGTTGTACGAAGCGACGGATATTTGTAGCAATTACTCAAATAGATGGAGGCATGAATGAACAAGAAGAATCGGGTCGCGAGAAAGAAGCACAAGAAATCCATAGAACGGAAAAAGGCCAGGCGCAGGGCACTGATGGCAGCAAAGAAGGGGTAAATCAGCAGAGGTGATCAGGTGATCACCTTTTTGCTGTTGTCCCGTTGCACAAGCTTTTTCGATTTAATATATTTGATCATGCACACTTCCGAAACTGCTATTGATCACAGGGCCTTTGTCTACACCTTCGAGGGGACGCGATACGATCTTTCCTCCCGCACGCACATCATGGGAGTTCTGAACGTTAC
>CAYPVN010000278.1:0-2197 GCA_964414155.1 uncultured Chitinophagales bacterium | reverse complement strand
ATTAGCGACGACCTGAAAGCGGCAATGAAATCAGGTGACAAGATTCGTCTCGAAACGCTCCGCACGCTGCGGGCGGTGTTGATTGAGAAGGAAATTGAAAAGAGGGGTTCGGGGAATCCAGTGTCATCTGAGGACGAAATCGCCGTTTTGATGACGGCAGCAAAGAAACGGAAGGAATCCATCGAGCAGTTTGAGAAGGGGGGAAGGATGGAACTGGCCGAGCAGGAGGGAAAGGAGCTGGCAATTATTCAAGAGTACCTCCCGAAGCAAATGTCCCAGGAAGAGATCGGCAAGTTGATTGATGAACTGACCATCCAGTCGGGGGCCGCGGGTCCGGCGGATTTTGGCAAGCTCATGCCTTTGGTGATGAAACAATTGAAGGGCAAAGCGGATGGCAAGCTGGTTCAAGACCTTGTGAGGAAAAAACTCGGAGCTTAGCTAGTGAAATTCGCTTTCATCGACATTTTCCTTTTGGGAGCACTCGCCTTTGCTCTGTACCGCGGTTATCGTGGCGGTGTAACCAAGAAACTGCTGAACCTTCTTGCTCTCATCGGCTCAATCGTCCTTGCGACAAAGCTGATGCATCCGGTCGGGAAGATGCTCATCGATATTTTCTTGCTCTCACCACTCTGGGGATATCTCTCTGGTTTTGCTTTGGTGGTTATCACCGTCATGGGAGTTACCATCTTTGTTTATCGCCGCTTCGAGCGTAATCCCATCGCCACCAAATCAAGCCAATTCTTCGGCGTCATCTTCGGCCTCTTTGAAGGCTTGATTATCATTAGCCTGGTCTTGCTGATGCTGAAGCTCTTCGACACCCCAGACAAAGAAACGCGTGGCAATTCACTGTTGTATAAACCGATGGTCAATTTTGTCCCCAAGACGTTCGATCTCCTCAAATCGTATCTGCCAGGCGCTTCTGCGTTTCGCAGAGAGCTCTCCGAGACATTTGAAGAATACGATATCTTCGATAAGACCTCCGATGAGAGTGAGGATTTATGATGTCCCTCGCTCATTGTATCGAGAAGCTCGAATTCGACAGAGTGCGACAGCGACTATTGCACTACGCGGCTTCCGCTTCTGGCAAGGCCGTTCTGCAGAGCCTTACGCCTTCAATGTCTCTCACCGAGATTCAGCAAGAACTCGCAAGGGTTTCCGACCTTAAGACGATCTTGGAAGAAGAAGGTGAATTTCCTCTGGCCGGAATATTCACGATCTACAGTGCGGTGAATAAGGCGGCTGTGGAAGGAACGGTACTGCAGCCGAAGGAACTTCTCCATATCGGCTCTACATTGAAGGCTGCACGAATACTGAAGACATTCGTTGCCAAACGAGCTGAACGACTGCAGAGTATCATTCAAATCACGGAACATCTCTTCGTTGACAAGGTACTCGAGTTCAATATTGAACAGGCGATTGATGAGACTTGTACTGTCCGTCCAAGCGCCTCAAAAGAATTGCAGTCCATTCGACGGGCGATCTCGGAGAGATATGAGCAACTGAGAAAGCGACTGGAAAGTATTCTGAAAGATGTTTCCGACCTTGGGCTCAGTCAGGAAGAGATTATCACGACGCGCGAAGGGAGAATGGTTATCCCGGTGAAGGCAGAGCACAAGAACCGGGTGCCGGGATTCATCCAGAGTGCCTCGGCAAGCGGAGCCACAGTGTTCATCGAACCGACAGAAACGCTCGAGCTGAACAACGAAATTCGCAGCCTCCAGTTTCGGGAACAGCGGGAAATTGAACGAATCCTCCGCGAGCTGACAATTCAGGTAGGAGGTGTTCGGCCGCCCTTGCTTGCTAATCTGGACATTCTTGCACGTCTGGATGCTCTTCACGCGAAGGCGAAGTATTCGGTGGAGATTCTCGGTGTAGCACCTGTTGTTCGCGAACGCGGGTCGATCAAACTCCTCAACGCACGCCATCCCATCCTCATGATGAAACATGGCTACAACGAGACCATCCCTCTCGATCTGGAATTGGGTGAAGAATACAACACTCTCGTCATCAGCGGGCCGAATGCTGGAGGCAAAAGTGTTGCACTGAAATGCGTTGGTTTACTCGTAGTGATGGTTCAAGCGGGGTTACACATTCCTGCAAGTGATCAATCGGTGGTGAGAATCTTTCAACAAATATTTGTCGATATTGGTGATGAGCAGTCAATCGAAAATGATTTGAGCACGTTCAGCTCTCATCT
>CAYPVN010000277.1:0-2211 GCA_964414155.1 uncultured Chitinophagales bacterium | reverse complement strand
TGAAGCCTCGCATCCGCTTGTACCGACAAAGAATGTCGGTTGCAGTGTATCCCTCTGGATGTCCAACATGCAGGCCTGCCCCGGAGGGGTATGGATACATATCGAGGATATATGCCTTCTGCTTTGATGGAAGATCGTCCGTACGGAACGTCTTTTCGTCGTCCCATCTGCGCTGCCACTTGGCCTCAATATCCTTAAAATTATATACCATTTCCTATTGTTTGGCTGACTCTTTTTCGTTCAGACTCGCAGTTCGATCCAGATACAGCATCGCAGTTGCAATACTTCCAAGGCGCATCCGCTGCCGGATTTCATCTGCGTTGGCGCCAGCGTTGACCATCATAATGGCGGCAGTATGCCTGAGAGAGTATGGTGTGATTTTCCTGCGCTTGCCTCGCCTGAGCCCTGTCTTATGAAGGTAGTAGTTTATCCGATCGCGAACCCCTCGCGTCGACAATCTCAGCCCTTGAGTTCTGTTTCCCGCGCTGACAAATAATGGTTCGGTGCTGGCCTTCCTCGAACGCTGGGCAAGGTATTGATCGATGGCACTCTTCACGTCATCAGGCAAGGATACACGTTCGTCTTTGCGGCGCCGACCCTTTCCTTGAACGATCAACGAAGCAGTTCCGTCCATCACAGTCATGTCGCCAATATTTGCCCGAACGATCTCGATCTCAGAAAGACCGCAACCAAGCATCAACTTTGCCATCGCGTAATCTCTGACGCCCAGCGTGCCGTCATTTTTTATCGCGGCAAAGAGAGCCTGAACTTCATCGGACGACAGCGTTCCCCTCGAATGCACAACCGGACGTTTGTTTCCATCAACGTGTCGTGCTGGGTTGGCTTGCAGGATCGTTTTCCCAACGAGGTATTCACAAAACCGCCGCAATGCCGTCAAGTAGGTAGAGACGGACACCTGCGAGAGCTTTTTCTTCGATGTGAGATACCGCTTGTACCGCTCCACATCTTCCACCTGAAACCGGAAGTTGCCATCCTGCGGAAACCAGCGAGTAAACCCTCGCAATGCACGCTCGTATGTTCCACGCGTCTCCGGACGACTGCCACTCAAGCTCCGGATAAACCCCGCTTGGTGCACCCGCAACCTCCTGGTTGACATCCGCACCTTGGGAAAATGGTGATCACTCATCGGAAATGCTGACGACGACCTCAGTGTTTACAATAACAAAATCTACCGAAATGACCATTCACAAGCAACAAAGTGAGGAGTGGCGTAGTGTTCTAAGGAGAGTACCAGAAGTGGGACATGGTACCAATTCGAGCGGCGTCTGCGGTACACACGGGTGGAGACGACTGACTTCCCGAACATGAAAATTGAACAACTGCCTTCGGTACTTTCAGTTGGGACTCGAACTTAACGATGGTGATTGACTTCAGGAAGGAATGAAAAACGGGATTCGACTGTTACGTAACTTTCACGACCATCATTGTGATGTCATCCGACTGCAGCGCGCCTTTCGTGTACTCAATGATGTCCCGATGAATCTCTTCAATGATCTCTGCGGCAACAAGATTTGTTTTGGAAAGCACGACACTCTCGAGTCGTTCTTCGCCGTACTCGATAGAAGTCTTGCTCATTGCCTCACTGACACCGTCAGTGAACAGAACAAGAATGTCTCCACGACGAAGTGGAATGGTATGTTGGTCATACGGGATTGTTGTTTTCAAAACTCCGAGGATCATCCCTCCTCTGTCAAGGCGGTCGATTGTACCCCCGCTGTGAACGAGGTAGGGATAATTATGTCCTGCGTTCACATAGGTAAGCGTCATCGCTTTGTGGTCGATAATTCCCCAACAAAAAGTAATGAACTTATCCCCACCGGTGTTATCACACATCAGGTCATTTACTCGCTGTGTGAGTTCGCTTAATGACAGATCGAGCGGCACCAGCGCGCGAATAGTCGCCTGAAGATTAGCCATGAGCAGAGCGGCAGGCGTTCCTTTTCCTGCGACGTCCCCAATGGCAATAATGTGCCTTTCATTCTCTATAGGAATCACATCGTAGTAGTCCCCGCCTACCTGCTTCGAAGAGATGTTCGTCGCCGCAATGTCGAAGTTCGGGATTTGTGGCAGGACACTCGGCAGCAACCCTTTCTGAATCTCACGGGCAATCAGCAGCTCGTCTTCGAGTTTTTGCTTTTCAATTGCTTCCTTGAACAATCGCGCGTTCTCCAGCGAAATGATCGCAAGATT
>CAYPVN010000276.1:0-2215 GCA_964414155.1 uncultured Chitinophagales bacterium | reverse complement strand
CTCGCGATATTCATCTCTCAACGTTCGTTGGTGCCCGATACCATGTTGCGCACCTCAGCACCGCCGGCGCTGTTGCGCTTGTGCGCAGCGCGAAGGCAAAAGGGCTTGCGGTAACCTGCGAAGCAACCCCTCACCACTTTGTGCTGACGGACGACGCGGTTCGATCATACGATACCAATACGAAGGTGAGTCCGCCGCTCCGAACCAAGGACGATGTATCGGCTATTCTTACAGGACTAAAAGATGGCACGATCGACGTGATTGCATCCGATCATGCGCCGCACTCATTCGATGAGAAACAGGTTGAGTTTCAAGCAGCGCCATTTGGGATAGTGGGGCTGGAGACTGCCGTCGGTCTTGCGATTACGCATCTCGTGGAAACACGATTGCTTTCGCTTCATCAACTCATTGAAAAATTCTCCGCAAATCCACGTCGCATTCTCAATCTCCCCGAAATACGAATTACAGAAGGCGAAGCGGCAAATCTCACCATACTCAACCCCACAGAACGATGGACTGTTGAAGTCAAACAATTCAAGTCCAAATCCAAGAACTCTCCGTTTAACGGCTTCAAACTCATCGGCCGACCTGTCGGTATCATCAACAATGGTGCTGCATACGGGATCTGATGCATCTTAAGTAACGTCCTGATTTTTGGACGACTGCTCAGCGTCTGCTACACAAGTTGCAACTCCATTCCCATCACACTTCCAAAATCCGTCCATTTTGCACGATTTGGTTTCTCATCGCAGTGGCACATCGTTTGACCTTCTTATGGAAGCAATAGGTTACCTGATTTTTGTGGAGAGAATATGAAAGTGATTGTTGCAATAGTTGTGCTGATGTCATCGGTTATGGTTGGATGTCAAGAAAGCATCAATCGTTCTGATGCCACACCGCCGAATCCCCCGACCGGACTTCGCACGGAAACCGGAGACAACTTCATCGAGCTGTTTTGGAATGCGAACCGTGAGTCCGATGTCGCTGGCTACAATGTATTCGTAAGCCCCACGTATGACGGGCGTTATGAACTTATCGGCTCGACACGAAGCCCGTACTACCTTGACAATGGTGCCAGAAATGGGAACGTCTACTACTACGCAGTAACCACGTATGATTTCGATGGCAACGAAAGCGGTTTGAGCCGCGATGTCGCGTATGATATTCCCCGGCCTGAAGGGTACAACGTTGTGCTTGATGACTTTCGTTTGAGTCCCGGGTTTGCAGGGTACGATTTTTCATCTTACTCCGTAGTCCCCTACGATTATCAATATGCCGACATGTATTTTGAGAATTACAACGACACGCTGTATATGAATGTCCGCTCGGACACGGACATTCAAGACGTCGGCCCGACGAACTCGATTCTGGAAGTTCGCACCGCGCCGTCTTCCGGGTGGTCATCAACTCATGACGTTCGCCTCATTGTCGGACACACATACATCGTCTGGACGTGGGATGACCACTACGCGAAGTTTCGTGTAGCGAACATATCAGCAAATACTGTTGTTTTTGATTGGGCGTATCAGTTGATGGAATCAAACCGATTACTGAAATCAACGGGTGCAGGCGGGGACACCCGTCAGGCCGTGCATACCGATCACAAACATTAGATGGTAGCCCCTTGTCCATGATCTGGAGAGAGGAAGTGTGCGGAGGGATAAGGGGAGCCGCAATGGAGAATACAGGCGTCGCTCGTACGGACCTGATGGTGGCCGGATGCGCGGTGCCTTTCTCCATTGTTGGTTTTTCGGGACAACACTTTGTGCATATTCACACTCAACAGGGAGGACGGCGGGGTGATGGGAAAGACGGCTCTCGTGTATTTCTGCTTGATCCTATGTTACGTTGTTGCGTCGCAGGCACAAGAGCGGAATCGGGGCGGTTGCCCTCCGTTAGACCCAAATCACGCTTGTCACGATAACGAGGGAGAATGCATTTTGTTGACTTTCTCTGGTAGTTCATTTACTTTGTTTGTGAAGGAAGAGGATGATTATGGTTTGTAGGGGAATAGTATTTGGTTTGCTGGTTTGCTTCACGTCTCTAGGGGCGTTCGCACAGGAGCAAACGGAGCTGAAGGCTCGTCCGCAATTACTCAACGAGAAATCGATCTCACCAGAAGTGCCCGAGCGTGTGAAAGCCTGCAATCAGGTTTTCAAGAATGTTCAAGAGGGGATTCTCGCCAACAATATCGGCCTTTTTTCTTCGCGGCTTG
>CAYPVN010000275.1:0-2232 GCA_964414155.1 uncultured Chitinophagales bacterium | reverse complement strand
CGGCTCGCTTTGCAGCTTCGCCACAACACGGTTGTACACGGTGAACGCCAGCCACGCTGCAGGATTGGTGCGACGAACAGTGTCGGCATCGTTCTTCAATTGTAGTGCAAGCCTGGATATTTCCTTACCCGACTTTGGCAGTTTCTCACAACCATCAAACTGCAATGCACGAGCAAACGACGCAAAATCAGAGGCATACTCCTTTAGCGAACTCACCGCAACAGCGCCAAGCTTTCCGGCCGTGTCGGCCTTAAAGATCTGCGCCCCGCCGTAGACCGTGTGCACCGGCTGTCGAGCGTCCGATTCACCGGGATACGACTTTACAAAGCGTACATTCGCGTCCCGAAGTTGTGAAGATACTCTTTCAATTGTCGACGGCGTGAGAGATGTAGGCATTCAGCTCCTTCGTATTAGTCCGTAACTCTAAACCTACATCGAGGACTTATCGAGATTATCCGACCACAAATATTCCCGCGTTTCAGCGACGATGAGACGATTGAGAACAAGTAACGAAATCAAATTCGGGATCGCCATCAAGGCATTCGTGACGTCAGCGAACGACCAGACGATTGGCATCGTCAGCACAGAACCAAGCATCACCGCCGCCACCCACATCCAGCGATACGGTGTAATCACTTTCGGACCAAGAAGATATTCCGCGGCCTTCTCCCCATAGTAAGACCAGCCGAGAATTGTCGAGAAGACAAACGTCAGCAAACCGAATGTCAAGACTGTAGGACCGACAACAGGAAAATCGGAGAACGCAGCCCTGGTCAGGGCCGCACCACGCAAGCCGGTCATCCACTCACCCGAATTCACCAGAACGATTCCCGTGACCGCACAGATAACCACCGTATCCCAGAATGTTCCCGTTGCAGAGACGAGCGCTTGACGAACGGGGTTCTTCGTTTGAGCCGCTGCGGCCACAATGGGTGCGCTGCCAAGCCCTGATTCATTGGAGAACAGTCCACGGGCAATCCCAAAACGCATCGCCTCCCGTACGCCCGCGCCAAGGAACCCGCCGATCATCGCCTGTCCTCCGAACGCACTCGATACAATAAGTTCAATAGCGGCTGGAACGGTGGAGAGGCTCATCGAGAGAATGACCAAACACCCAAGCACGTACAGGATCGCCATGAAGGGGACGAGCCGTTCACACACTCGTGCGATGGATTTGATTCCTCCTAGTATGACGATCGCAGTCAATGCCGTCATAATGAGACCAGTGATCCAGGGTGAAATGCTGAACGTTTCCTGCACCATATCGGAGATGGAGTTTGCCTGCACCATATTGCCGATGCCGAACGCGGTGATGGCCGTCAGCCCGGCAAAGATTATCCCCAACCATTTCGCGTTCATTCCACGTTCGAGAACATACATCGGTCCGCCAGCCATGAGGCCGTTCGCGCCTGTGATTCGGAACTTCACCGAAAGCAGCGCCTCGGCATACTTTGTAGCGATGCCGAACACTCCCGTAATCCACATCCAGAAAACTGCGCCGGGACCGCCCGCTGCAATTGCAGTAGCAACGCCCACAATATTGCCCGTCCCGATCGTTGCGGCAAGAGCTGTGGTAAGGGCGCCGAAGTGGCTCACATCGCCGGCTCCTTCGGTCGTTCGTTGCAGGGAGAGTTTGATGGCTTTGCCTATGAAGCGCTGGATGAACCGCAGTCGGAACGTCAGATAGATGTGGGTACCGACGAGAAGGATGAGCATCGGTGGGCCCCACGCAATATCGCTGAGGTCCTGCAACATGCTTTCGAGTTGTTCCATCTATAGCTCCAAAAGAGTGAATGAGGTCTGAGAGAACTTCCTGCGTTATACCATCTCTTCCTTCAGTAATTTCTCCAGCCGAAGTCTGGTAATCTTTGCCTGTTCGGCTCCGGCAATCATGATTTCGTGTGCAGGATCATTTCCCAGCCTTGCGCGCAACATGGCGAGCATTTCCCCGGCGTTCTTTCCCGTTGCACACACAATGAAGATGTAGCCGAACTTTGATTCATACAGGCTATTTCCCTCAGCGAGTTGGTGAAGAACGTCTTCTTCCGCCCCCTTCACTCCCGCCTGTTCACCGCCGGCCCAGTTCGCCGTTGCCGCAAACTTTTCCTTTAAACTCTTCAGGTCACCAATCTTGGGATGATGAGAGAAGGCTTCTTTCCAATCACCCTCTGAGAGCACCTGCCAGATTCGCCCGGCAGTGTCATAGACTTCCTTTACAGTTGTGAACGGACG
>CAYPVN010000274.1:0-2251 GCA_964414155.1 uncultured Chitinophagales bacterium | reverse complement strand
TGGCGAATTCTATCCCCTCTGTCGTCTGTGTGCCGAGGTTCAGATATGTATCACCCCTGAAATCATCTCGCGTCCAATCATTGCCCAGCGTATCAATTGCAATGTTCTTGTCCCACAAATAGACATATTCAATGGCATGATCCACGGTAGAGCGAAAATAGTGGATCGAAAAAGCAACGCCCTCACCGATCGCGCTTTTGATACCGAGCTCGAATGAACGGGATGTTTCCGGGTCGAGGTGGTTGTTCCCCCTCGTGATATCCGACGCATAATAACTCTCGGGGGTAAAGAGCTGGTATAACGATGGCGCGTTGAAACCTGACGAGAACGAAGCGTACGCCAGGGCACGATCGCTTATCCTCACAGTAGGGTTGATTTCGTACGTTGCTTTTGTTCCGAATGAGCCGTGATGATAGATGCGCCCGCCCAGGCCGAGCGAGAAGGGTGTGAGAGCTTCACCGAGAAGACCCCCGTTGAATTCAAGATGGGCGAACAGACTCTTCGTAAGGGTCCGAAGATCCAGAGTGTCGAGGTCGCTGCTCGATTCATAAAAGCCGAACGCGCCGGAATAGAAGTATGTCTTGATCGACATCGTCTCATGATAAAACCCTCCGCCAACAGTGGCTTCGATGCCGTACAATCGAACATCGGCCTGAAGCTCATTGGTCGCAGTGCTTCCCTTCCACTCATTGTTTGAATAGGTGTGATCGTTATTCCCCAACGGATCAACGATTGATGAGTCATCAACCGCTTGCCGGTGCATGTTGGAATAGCCACCGAGATATCGAAGCCGCACGTCATCATTGAACTTGTAGGAAGCGCCGTACGTGAAGAGATTCCTCTTGAAATCAATTGTTGAGTTATCGTCGTCTGTGTACGCCCCCTTATCGATGTCTGCGCCCTGATTGAGCCTCTTATACGAGGCAAACACATCCAACCGCTCATTCTTGAAGCCGAGCTTTCCGACCTTGTCCGTCCGGCGAAATCCATCTTTATCTCTGCGCTTGAAGGCAGACGGATTAGTTGCGCTATCCAACGATGCATCCAACCCTCTGCTCCTGAAATTGCCAATCTCCCCTGAAGCGTACAGACCTTCGGGTGTGGTGTAGTTCAGGTAAACCTGTTGCGCAAACTCAGAGCCTCCAGAGCCGAAAGTTCCGGTGCTCAACTCCCCGGACCCGCTAAAACCCGGGCTTCCGTTCTTTTTTGTAATGAGGTTGATGACGCCGCCGATCGCGGACGAACCGTACAGGGTGCTGTGAGCTCCTCGCACGATTTCCACTCGTTCAAGATTTGTCAGCGAAAGCTCCGTGAGATCCAGTGCGTTATTTGGAGAGGATGGATCGGTTATGCGGACGTCATCCACCATGATGGCAGTGTGATTGTTATTTGCTCCCCTCATGAAAAGGCTTTGAATCATTCCGGGGTTTTGCCCTGTTCCGACAATGTAGATTCCCTCTTGCTGCGATAAGAGCCCCGCAAGATTGTAGTATACCGAAGTCTTCATCTGTTCGTTGGTAATCAGGGTGACGCTTCGCCCGACATCTTTAACATCCTTGTCGTTGCGGGTTGCCGTCACGACGATTTCCTTCATCGGGTAGACCTTCGTGGAATCTTCAGTCTCCCCGGCGACCAGAAGTGTATCCGAGCAGATTAGTACAACAGCAAGGAATAACGATGGGATGCATTTCATGCGAGAAATCCTTTCTTGAAAAATCATACAACAAAAAACCCCGGCCTTCTGGAAAAGACCGGGGTTCAATATGCACAAACGTATGAGCCTCCAGACCTTCCCGCGAAGGTGTTATTGGAACTGGACACTGGCAGGTCTCCTGGCTCTCCGAATCCCTGATCGTCTTCCCATGGCGCCTCTGGCGCCACAGTGACTCTCTTGATTAGGGACTTGATCCTGCAACGAGCAGGATCGGGATTACAGTTGCGGGGCAGCTTCCGCTTTTCACGGAATTCCCTCATGGTCCGAAGCTCATGCAACGGACACCAACATCCATGATGAGAAAGAGCAATAAACTCTGCAACAATATATTCGAGAGATGTGTCTTTGTCAAGAGATATTTTGTCTTTTTGGAAGCACTGATGCACAAGAGTGGTGGGTCAGTTTGATTCAGCATACGCAGCAACGTCACCCTGAGCGAAGTCGAAGGGTGAAAAACGGTTTACATGACAGGCTTCGACTCCGCTCAGCCTGACTCTGTTTTGCTGTGTCTCGCAAACTGACCCACTACATGCGCAA
>CAYPVN010000273.1:0-2258 GCA_964414155.1 uncultured Chitinophagales bacterium | reverse complement strand
TCGTTGAAAGCAATCCTTGCAGGTCGTGGGGTGAGCTGTACAGACAAAAAATGCGGTGGTTCACCGGCGGTCGCAATATGGACTTGAATAGCATGCCAATTTTTGTTATTGCCTACGCTTTGAATTTGCTCCTGGTGGGCATTACGTTTTGGCATGGACCGCAAGACATTTTGTTCCCTTTGACACTAAAGATAACAGCAGACTTGGTCTTAATCATCCCTTCCTTGTCGTGTTTCAACAAGCGGAAGCTCATTTGGTACTTCCTTCAATATCAAATCTATTATATCTCATACGTTATTCTCTTTCCATTACTTCTCTTGTTTGGCACAAGAGTCATATGGAAAGATCGGCTTTTCACCGAGCCGGCGCAGCAATAAAATAAAATGCCCTCTAGAGACTAGAGGGCACCCTTGCACACAGCTCAAAGCTAGAGCTTACATCCGTGCTCGAGCACTTGCAATCCCCAATCGTTTAAGCTTGTATCGGAAGGTCTGCTCCGTCATACCGAGGAATCCAGCAGCCTTCGACTGGTTGAATCCGAAACGATCAAGAGCTCGCTCGATGATTCCCTTTTCGATCGCATCCAACGATTTGTCCAGGACAAACTCCTGGCCAGCCATGATGTTGTTTATCATCTTGACGACTTCGGTCTTCTCATCTACCAGTTCAGGAGGCAGCATGAAGCGCCCGTCATTGGAGAAGAGTACGCACTTATCAACCACAGCCTTCAGCTCGCGGATGTTCTCACGCCATTGCTGACGAACCAAAACGTCGATTGCATTAATATCAATAACCAAATCGCCGACGCCCAGCTCCTTGCAGATTTCATTAGCAAAGTGTTTTACCAAGAGAGGGATGTCCTCAGGCCGCTGGCGAAGGGGTGGTACCTCAACTTTGTCAAACTCCGCCACCCCCACGTACAAGTCCTCCAATAGCTTTCGTTTCTCGGCAAGAGAAGTGGGATCAGCCTTCATCGTGAGGATGAGGCGGATGTCAACGGGTTCATTTACCTCCCCACCAATACGACGAGTCTTTCGTTCATTAATGAAATTGAGGATTTTCATCTGATTCCGGAAACTTGCCTCCTCAATTTCTTCGATCACAACCGTCCCACCATTTGCCTGCTCAAAGAGGCCTCGCTTCGACGTGTAAGGCAGTCCTTCGACACCTCTGTCAAAGCCGAATAAGATTGCTTCCAACTCCCTATCGTCCAGCACCGAGAGATTGATCGACATGAAAGGCGGGTTGCCCTCATCTGTTTTACTCTGCAAATACATATTCTTCGCTACAGCACCCTTGCCTACTCCAGCCTCACCGTAAATCACGACATCCCTACGTGTCTTTGCAAGTTTTGCAATCTGCCTTCTCAGTAACTCGACGGATTTGCTTTTTCCAATTATAGGATATTCGAGAGGGGCATCCATCCGTTTCTCATTATGTGATAGCTTACTGTCCATTCTAAGTTCCTAACCCATTGGTCGTGTAGTTCAAATAGTGTCCAGCTTCTTAATAGTTCACGGCCACAAGATACAACAGACACTGAGATCAGACCGTGCCCTCAATCAACTATTGCGCTCCGGGTCAACAAACAAGCGTCCCAAAAGCGCCTTTCGATTAAAAAAGTGAGAAATCACGAGATTATCAAGCCAATCTCTCCATCTTGTAACTGCATATGGGCTGGTCACGATCTCTTGCTCGTAAAACTCCCCTTTTACTGATGTAATGAATCTCAGGCGAAGACCGAAAAACAGTGCCATGAAACAAAACACAACAATCGAGAGATATTGGCCGATACTGATCATCTCATAGAACGTTCGCCATTCCAAGCTCTTTACAAAACTCCAAGCGTGCATAATCTCCATACTACAGAAGGTCAAGAACATGAACATGATCTTGTCTATGTACGCGCCTTGTGGAGGATCCTTCATGTATTGATAACCGAAGAACAAGAATATGAATCCCAGACACAAGACGCACATGTACACCGAGTTCATATATATCGGTTTACTAATAAGGATATTGTAATTCGATCCACTCAAATATGGATATAGTTCGTTCACTCGTGCAAGTTTTTCAGGCTCGTATAGGACACCTATCGGTTGTCCATCCTTCCATGAATGCATGGTTACAGTTTTTGCAAGCTGCTCTGGTGATGGATCGGCGCTGTGAACCAATTTGTAATTTGCGGCCGCCTTATCCAGAGTTCTGAAATCTTGAATATCTTCAGTCTCGTATAAGTATCTTGAGTTTAGGAAAAT
>CAYPVN010000272.1:0-2266 GCA_964414155.1 uncultured Chitinophagales bacterium | reverse complement strand
ACCCTCAAGCGCGCCAACTGGCTTCATCAGGATCGCGACGTCGCTTCGCTACTCCATCAGGATTCATTCTACATCCGATTCCATAACACCAAAGCAAATCATTTGAACGAAGCGAAGCGCCGTTTCCCCGAGATCCACGCTCATTTGACGAACGGAGCAACGGCCCCCGAGCTGCGCGAATGGCTGGTCCACAACGTCAGGGGCCTTGGATGGAAGGAATCCTCTCATTTCCTGAGGAACATCGGCCATCGCGATCTTGCGATCCTCGACCGACACATACTTAGGAACCTGAAGAGGCACAACGTTCTCTCTGCCGTCCCGCACACGCTTACGCCAAAGCGGTATCTCGCGATCGAAGAGCGGTTCCGTCTTTTTGCAGATTCCATCGGCATCAGCATGGATGAGTTGGATTTGCTTTTCTGGAGCCACGAGACGGGTAAAATTCTCAAGTAAGCATAAAACTCGATGAAGGAGAAATGAAATACACCGTAATCGGAGCCGGCATGATGGGAAGCGCCGCGGCGTACGACCTGGCGACCGCAAATCCCAATGACGAGATCGTTCTGGCCGACATCAACCTACAGACTGCAACGAACGCCGCAAAGAACATCGGACGAAATGTGAAGCCGCTGCGGCTCGATGTCAACAGCAATACAGATCTGCTTACTGCGATCAAAGGGAGCAACGCTGTCATCAGTGCCGTTTCGTATTCCGTGAATTACCAAATTACAAAAGCCGCAATCCAGGCTCGAGTTCACATGTGCGACCTCGGCGGAAACAACGACGTAGTGCAAAAGCAGCTCTCCCTCAACGCGTCCGCGCAAGAAAGCGGAATCACGATCGTTCCCAACAGCGGTCTTGCCCCCGGGCTGATCAACATTCTTGCCATGTCGGGAACAAAGGAGTTTGACGAACTGGACTCAATCCATCTGCGTGTAGGCGGATTGCCGCAGCACCCGCGTCCACCGCTCAACTACCAGGTTGTATTTTCGGTCGAAGGATTGATTAATGAGTATGTGGAGAAGGCAACCGTCATTCACGATGGGAAACTTCTTCAGATCGACCCGATGTCGGATCTTGAAGAGATCGCCTTTCCAGAACCCTTTGCAACGATGGAAGCGTTCAACACGTCAGGCGGTCTTTCCACACTAACCAAACTGCTTGATGGGAAGGTGAAGAACCTCGACTATAAAACCATACGCTACAAAGGGCATTGCGAAAAGTTCAAAACCCTGCTTGACCTCGGCTTTGCCACATCGGAGCCGGTGATGGTGGGAGGCAGCGTAAAGACAAACAGAGAATTCTTCGCCGACCTGCTGCGAAAGAAGCTTGACTATGGCGATAAAGATGTTGTCCTCGCGCGGGCAACCATCACAGGACGACGCGGGGCAGTAGATAGGACACTTGTGTATGAGTTTGTGGATTATTATGATGATGCAGCGAAGATGACGGCAATGATGCGGGCAACCGCCATTCCGCTGTCCGTAACAGCGCAGATGCTGGCACATGGTGTCATTAATGTGCGTGGCGTTGTACCCCCGGAGGTGTGCGTTCCGGGCGACGATATGATACGCGAGCTGGGAAAACGAAACCTCAAGATCAGCAAGAAAGTCACAGAAACATGGAGCTAATTATGCATCCCCTATCCGTGCAAATTATTACACGGGACAGCATCCAGAAAAAGGAAGTCCAGCAACAATATGTTGTTCAGACAAAATATCCGCGGTGGGAGATGATCAAGATTTTTGTTCACGCATTTTTCCATGTGAAGTTTCGATAAGCGGCTCCGCCCCACGCAACACAATTTCGTCAGGTGTCCAATGGCTGATAGCTCTTTCGATATAGTCTCTGAAGTGAACTTGCAGGAAGTCGATAACGCGATCAACCAGGCGCGCAAGGAAATTGCCCAGCGGTACGATTTCAAAGGATCGCGAAGCTCCATCGATCTGAATCAGAAGGAAAAACTTGTCACCCTCATTTCCGACGACGAATTCAAGCTCAAAAGCGTGATAGATATTCTTCAGAACAAACTGATCAAACGTGGCGTCTCTTTAAAGGCTCTCAAATATGGCACTGTTGAGCCTTCTGCGAATAGCACTGTCCGACAGGTTGTAACACTGCGCGTTGGTATCGAGCGGGACGACGCGAGGGTTATCGTAAAAATGATCAAGGATACGAAGCTGCGGGTTCAGGCGCAGATTATGGACGATCAAATTCGGGTGAGCGGCAAGAACAAGGACGATCTGCAGACGGTGATGTCCACCCT
>CAYPVN010000271.1:0-2271 GCA_964414155.1 uncultured Chitinophagales bacterium | reverse complement strand
CTGCCGTAAGAGTTCCTCCACCATCAAAGGAGAAAATGCTCATGCCGAAACTTAACCTCAAAGGCGAGATGGATGAAATGTCGACTCCTTCTGAACCGGAGCAGGTGACTCCACCGCCAAGCCTCCGTGATATTCCTGAAAGCAAAGGACCGTCGCCGTTGATTCAGGTCTTTCTCGCGGTGATTATTTTAGGAGCTATCACCTTTGCGTTGAACTACTTCGGAGTCGTCCACTTGTGGGGAAAGAAAACTCCGCAGGTCACTGAGGCGCTGCCCGAGCCTTCGTTGCCACCGCCTCCGGCCGTGGAGCCGAAGGTCGAGGTGATACCTACACCCACTCCAACACCGACACCAGTAACACCCACACCAACGCCGGCAGGCAAACCAAAAGTATCAGTTCCGGCCACGGGAACAGGAGATTTCACAGTGCAAGTGTCATCATGGATGAGTAAATCGAAGGCCGATTCTGAAGCTGAGCGATTGGCAGGAGGCGGGTTCAGCTCATTTGTGCAGGATGCTGTTGTGAGCGGCGAACACTGGTATCGCGTGCGCATCGGTCGGTACGCCAACCAGAAAGAAGCAGCAGAAGCAGCGGCAGATCTGCAGACGAAGTTGGAGAACGGATTCTGGGTTGCAAAGGTAGGACCCTAAGAAACGAAATAATGGAGCGGTTGTCTAGATATTATTAGTCGAGGAGGATAAATGAGTTTGCTTGAAATGTTCCTAAAGGGTGGCTTCATCATGTACCCGATTCTGCTCTGTTCGGTGATCGTGGTGTATATCAGCATCGAGCGGTTTTTGGTGTTGCGTAAAGCGCAGCTTGACGTCGGGCAGTTCATGATGAAGTTGAGAAGTATTTTTCAGCAGGGTGACGTTTCTGCTGTGCTTGCATTCTGCTCTCAAAAGGATGCGCCGATTGCCAATATTATCCGCCGCGGAATTGTCAAACACGACCAGAGCGATGAGAAAGTTCGCCAAACCGTGGAGGATGCAGGAAGAGTTGAGGTGTATCAGCTTGAGAAACGTCTCTCGGTTCTTGCCAGCATCGCAGGGATTGCGCCGATGCTCGGATTTCTAGGCACTGTTACCGGTATGGTTTCCGCGTTTCAAAGTATCGAGAGCCTCGGCGGCAGCGTCAACCCGGGCGATCTGGCCGGCGGCATCTGGGAAGCATTGCTCACAACGGTGTTCGGACTTGTAGTCGGCATCCCCGCCTACGCACTCTACAACTACTTCGTCACCCGCGTTGCCCGATTCGTGAATGAGATGGAGGTCACCACGTCGGAATTCCTCGACCTGCTTCAGCTGCGCGTGCCGAAAGAGGTTCCGTTAAAGGTCCAGGATGACCAACCAAAGAACCGTTCTCTCGTCTACGAGGATGATGAGTACTTCCGTAAGAAGACATAGGGAGCGAGAGAAATGAAAATGACTGCAGAGAACAAACTCCTGACCACCTTCAGCTATTCATCGCTGACCGACATTGTCATGCTCTTATTGATTTTCTTTCTCCTGTCATCTTCTTTCGTGATCCAACCGGGGATCAAGGTGCAGTTGCCGAAAGCGGAGACGGGGGAGACACAGGCGGATAAGAACATTACTGTAACACTGACCGAGAAAGGGCAGGTCTATTTGAACTCGGAACTGATTACGATTGAAACTCTGGGGCAGAGGCTCTCGAGTGCGATGCAGAACGAAGTTGATAAGGTCGTGGTAATTAAGGCTGATCGGAATGTCACGCTCCAGAACACGGTTCAGGTTATTGACATCGCCAAGGCAGTCGGTGCTACGCGTTTCATGATTGCCACACAACCGCTTACTTCACAATAAACTCGCTCTATGTCTCTGCGAAGCGACGATACAAAGGGGTGGCTCGGTTCGATCATCTTCCATCTCATAGTTGGACTCATACTCTTCCTCTGGACGGTCGACGTTTCGGTGAGTGATACCGAATTCATTGAGGTGAGCTGGGGTGCGATTGCAAAAATACCCACCGCCCCCAACGCGCGGACGTCGTTGCCCGGGAGCGAAGGAAGTACAACGACATCGCTTGTGCCCAAGACCCGGTCGATAGATCTCCCGGAACGCGCGCTGAATGTCGATGAAGACGGGCTGCGAATTCCTTCAAGCCGCAAGATTGACATCGATGAGAAGATGACGCAGACCCAGGCCCGGATTGCAGAGAATGCAAAAGGCCGAAAGGAACGGAGCTCTGGCGTTGGGTTTGGTGAGAAAGAGAAATCAGTGATGCCAGGAAGCGGAGAGAATGCGGGCG
>CAYPVN010000270.1:0-2277 GCA_964414155.1 uncultured Chitinophagales bacterium | reverse complement strand
ATGAACTATCCGCTGAGGGCAATTCCATTCAGGAAAAACAACGAGTTCTTCGGATATGCCGTCGAAGGAACGCCGGCCGATGCAGTGAAGCTGGGCGTTCGCTTTCTCTTAAAGGAGCCGCCGGATATGATCATCTCCGGAATTAATCACGGTTCTAATACTGCGATCAACATTATTTATTCCGGGACTGTCTCTGCAGCAACGGAAGGGACAATCCTTGGTATTCCGTCCATCGCAGTTTCTCTCACGACATATGACGAACCGGATTTTTCGTACGCCGCCAAGTTTGCTGCGCGGCTCGCGTTGCTTGTTGCGGAAAGAGGTTTACCGGAAGGAACATTGTTGAATGTCAATGTTCCGGCAGTCTCCGAGAATCAGATTAAGGGAGTGGTGTTGACGAAGCAAGGGAGTTCGAAGTGGGACGATACGTTCGATGTGCGCAGGGATCCCGCAAATAGGGAATACTTCTGGTTGACCGGCAAGATGGAGGTCACTGATTCGGACGCCGATGCGGATCAAATCGCGATCCAGAGCGGTTTTATTTCTGTTACGCCGATTCATTACGATCTGACAGATCGTGCGATGTTGGCCACAATGAAAAGTTGGAACATTGAACGTTTGAAGTAGGAAAGCAGAGATGAAGAAGCTAGGTGTGTTCACCAGTGGTGGCGACGCGCCGGGAATGAATGCGTGCGTCCGCGCAGTTGTGCGTGGCGGATGCTACAACGGGTGTGAGGTTGTTGGAATCCAGTATGGGTACGAAGGGATGATTGAGGGGAAGTTTGTCGATCTGCAGGCGCGTTCGGTTTCAAACATCATTCAGCGAGGCGGTACGATCTTGAGAACAGCGCGCTCAGAACATTTCCGAACAGTTGAAGGTCGGGCGCAGGCGGCCCGGAATCTGAAATCAGCGGGGATCGAGGGACTCGTAGCCATTGGAGGTGATGGTACGTTTCAGGGAGCGGTCAAGCTGAGCGAAGAGCATGGCATCCCTGTCGTTGGAGTCCCGGGTACAATTGACAATGATTTATTTGGAACGGATTTCACAATCGGATATGACACGGCTGTAAATACCGCAATGGAAGCGATTGACAAGATTCGGGACACGGCAGCTTCCCATGATAGGTTGTTCTATGTTGAGGTAATGGGAGGTGACTCAGGTTTCATTGCAATGGATGTCGGAATATCGAGCGGTGCGGAGCATATTGCTATACCGGAGGCTCACACGGGTATACAAGAACTTAAAGAGGAACTTGAATCGTTTAAGAGACTCAAGTCTAGCGCCATTATTATTGTTGCAGAAGGTGAAGAGGAGGGCGGAGCGGTAAGTCTGGCCGAGAAGATAAAAGATGCTGCTGGCTACGATTACAGAGTGTGCGTCCTTGGGCACATTCAAAGAGGTGGCACTCCCACGGCTCGAGATCGAATGTTGGCCAGCCGTTTGGGTCTTGCTGCGGTCGAGGCATTGCTCGAAGGTCAAGGTGGAGTAATGGTGGGCGAAATCCACGGCAAAGTCTCGTCTACACCTCTCAAAGAAACTTGGGTTAATCGGAAGTCAATTGACAAAGACTTGTGGCGGCTTTCTTCGATCCTTTCAACATAGAGTTTGCAGTTGACTCTTATGCAAGATTTCGTATATTGTGTTCGGCTCCTTTCAGTCCGCTAGAACGGCTGCAAAAAGTTCCGAATTTCCTTCTGAGTTCTTGACTTCATAGCAGGAGTTTGGTATATTTATAGCCCGTCTTGAAACGGGAGCTTGAAAGAGCTTTGTTCTTTGAAAATTGTGTGCATAGCCTAAGTCAATCTTAGCAGAGTTTTCACCTTGGCTAAGATAGTCCCGCCGAAAGGTGGGAGTAATAACGCCAAGTTTCAAACTCGAAGATGAAGGTTTGAATAAAACTTACAACGGAGAGTTTGATCCTGGCTCAGGACGAACGCTGGCGGCGTGCTTAACACATGCAAGTCAACGAGAAAGGGGTAGCAATATCCCGAGTAAAGTGGCGCACGGGTGAGTAACACGTAGGCAATTTGCCTTTAGGACGGGAATAATTCAGCGAAAGCTGGACTAATACCCGATGATGCAGCGGCACCGCATGGTGACAGTTGTTAAAGGTTCCGGCGCAAGTCGGAACGCCTATTGATGAGCCTGCGTCCCATTAGGTAGTTGGTGAGGTAACGGCCCACCAAGCCTACGATGGGTAGCTGGTCTGAGAGGATGATCAGCCACACTGGAACTGAGACACGGTCCAGACTCCTACGGGAGGCAGCAGTGAGGAA
>CAYPVN010000269.1:0-2278 GCA_964414155.1 uncultured Chitinophagales bacterium | reverse complement strand
GCAGGGGCAATCTTCCATGCGGGGATCGCAATCGGAAAATTCCAGGGGGTGATCAATCCCACCACACCGATCGGGTCACGTTGCGTGTCGATCTCAATGCCCGGCCGCACCGAACGAATATGCTCGCCGGCGAGACGGAGCGCTTCGCCGGCAAAAAACTTGAAAATCTGTCCCGCGCGGTTCACCTCGCCAATTCCCTCTGCAAGGACCTTTCCTTCTTCTCGCGACAGAAGTCGTCCGAGCTCGTTGCTGCGCGCAAGGATCTCCGAGCCGACAAAATCCAGCACATCGAAGCGTTGCTGCGGGGTACTTGCCGCCCAACTGGGAGCGGCCGCCTTTGCCGCTGCCACAGCCTGTTCTATATGTTGAACGTCGGACGACGTGTACAGCCCGACGATATCTGTAATATCGGATGGGTTGATATTTTCCTGCTCGGCAGTTCCGTCAGTCCAGGCCCCGCCGATATAGTTCTTATGAACATTCATGGTTGTATCTGTTCGTCAAATTAAAGGAAGAGAAGGTCGATCCTTAAGGGCTGTGGCAATGATCCTTTCCACTCTGACCCGCTCGTCTCCCACAAGCGGAAGCCGCGGGGCGCGGACGTGTTCACTTCCGACTCCCACCATCGCCTCGGCCAGCTTGATATTCTGTACGAATTTTGTCGAGACGTCAAGGTGCAAAAGCGGGAGGAACCATGTATACAGAGCCCGCGCTTCTTCGAGGCGGCCTGCCTTTGCAAGTTTGTACAGCGCGACTGTTTCTTTGGGAAAGGCACACACGAGACCGGCAACCCATCCGTCGGCGCCAAGGAGGAGGCTCTCCAACGCAAGATCGTCGACACCGATGAAAATCCGATAGCGATTGCCGACGAGATTCCTGATATCCATAATGCGCCGGACATCGTCGGAGGACTCCTTCAGCGCGATGAACTTCGGCTCGTCGGCAAGCTCTGCGAACATGTCCGGAGTAATATCCACACGATAAGCAACGGGATTATTGTAGAGCATGAGTGGCTGTGAGGATGCTGCGGCCACGCTTCGAAGATGATGCATCGTCTCGCGCCGGTCCGAGACGTACTGCATGCCGGGTAACACCATGAAACCATCTGCCCCGTTCACAACTGCCTGCTCTACAAACCTGCAGGCCGCCACCGTGGTCGTTTCAGCCACACCCGAAAGTACAGGGACGCGCCGCTTGGCGACGTTTACCGCCAGTCTTAGGACTTCCTGCTTCTCCTCAGGAGTGAGCGCCCCATTCTCCCCCAGCGAGCCAAGCACCACCAGTGCATCAACGCCGGATTCAATCTGAAACTCGAAATGCTTCCCCATCAATGTAAGATCAAGCTGGCCACCACTGGTAAACTTCGTCGTGACAGCGCTGAACACACCGGACCAACTGGGAGTGGACATTCGTTAATAAGAATTCATGAAGGATTCAAATGGTTAGCTATTACAATATCCTGTTGACCGACTACAAAAGCAAGCGGGATAGCTTTTTGCCTCTCATTTTCGAGTTGCTTTCATTGAGACAGTTTACTACATTCAACCACCGCCACATTCCTGCTTTTACTCAAGTCACATTTCAAATTATATGGAGGAGATTGATATGGATGACGTCAAGAACACCATTCATCGAAGGGGATTCCTGGGGACACTCGCCGCAGGGGCCGCAACGATGGGGCTCGCCAGCCTTCGGAATGTCGAGGCCCTCGCCGCAACACCACCGCCCGGCACAATCGCGGAAGAGTTCGAAGCCATGTGCAAGAAAATGAAATCAAGGAAGCACCGCCAGGTATTCGACACGCCGATGCCGAACCATGGGTTTGGGATAATCTGGTCCTGGGCATTTCTCGAGACGAACAATGCAACGGGAACCGCCGACAAAGATCTCGGCATCATTGTCGTCCTGCGCCACGACGCCATTCCGTTCGCGATGGAGGACGGGTTGTGGGAGAAGTACAAATTCGGGGAAAACTTCCACATCGAAGATCCGACAACAAAAAAACCTTCCGTGCGAAACCTTGTCATCAAACCGGAGGACCTGCCTCTCCCGGCGATGACCATGGGAGCCGTGCGAAAAAGAGGTGTCGAGATTGGTGTGTGTGACCTTGCATTGACTTTTTACAGCAGCAAAATGGCAAAGGACATGAGTCTCGATCCTGCTGAAGTGAAAAAGGAATGGGTGGGAGGCGTTCTGCCGGGAATCCGGCTTCTGCCATCAGGCGTATGGGCTGTGAACCGAGCGCAAGAACACGGCTTCACATATTGCTTCGCCGGCT
>CAYPVN010000268.1:0-2290 GCA_964414155.1 uncultured Chitinophagales bacterium | reverse complement strand
GCGCATGAAGGAAGTCGGTGCGATCATCGGCGGCGAAGGAAGCGGCGGTGTGATACTGCCTGAGCTTCATCTGGGTCGCGATGCAATTGGCGGTACCGGCTTGTTACTGCAGATGCTGGCGGAATCCGGCGGCTCGCTTTCCGCACTCAAAGAGGGTCTACCCCACTATTCAATCGTGAAGGGAAAAATCGAGTTGGGGAATTCATCGCCGGACGCTACACTGGAAAAGATGAGGGCCGCCCACAACGGGCGGGGTTCCGTTAACACAGACGATGGATTGAAGATCGACTACCCGGACTATTGGGTTCACTTGAGAAAATCAAACACCGAGCCTATCATCCGTGTGATTGCCGAAGCGAGGACCCTGACGCAGGCGCAGACGGCAATGCAAAAAACCATGAAGGACATAACAACAGCATAATGACACATGATTCTTGGTAGAGTAACCGGAACCATCGTCGCAACTCAAAAGAAAGAGTCGCTGAAAGATAAGAAGATTCTCATCGTGCAGCCCGTGACCCTGGAAGGGCAACCGCTCGGACGCGACCTCCTTGCCCTCGATACTGTTGACGCAGGCGTTGGAGACACGGTGCTCGTTGTACAAGAAGGCCAATCCGCGGCACAGGTTCTCAAGCAAACAAATGTCCCCGTCCATAGTGTTATCGTTGCCGTAGTTGATGGACTCGATCTGGTTGAATGAATGAGCGTGAACTATGGATTTCGATGTACGCGACCTGCTCACACTTACCACGATTCCCGGGATCGGTCCCAATCGTCTCCGCGCACTGATCGGCCATTTCAAAGATCCGGCCCTCGTGGCCAATGCAACGATCAAGCAGTTGGTGGCTGTCGAGGGAATTGAACGCAAGACAGCTCTCTCCGTCGTCAACTACTTCCGAGACTCGGGTCTGGCTCTCGCGAAGCGTCAGATCGATACGCAGCTCTCCCGCCTGAATAAGGTTGATGGACGCGTTGTAACGCTCTGGGATACCGAGTATCCAGCAATCCTCAAGAAGATCTACGATCCCCCTCCGTTCCTCTTCGTCCGTGGGCATTTTGTTGAGACAGATGCGGATTCCATTGCCATTGTTGGGACACGGAACCCATCACCGTACGGCACTCAGATTGCCGAGCGGTTCTCTTCTGAGCTTGCGCGGCTGGGCATTTCCATCATCAGCGGACTGGCGCGTGGTATTGACACGATTGCGCACGGTTCCGCCCTGAAGGCCGGTGGGAGAACGGTTGCGATCATCGGCTCCGGCATCGATGTGATTTATCCTCCGGAAAACAAGCACCTCTTCGAGAAGATCATCGAACACGGCTGTGTAGCATCGGAATTTTCCATGGGGGCGAAGCCCGACGCTGGGAATTTCCCCAGGCGAAACCGTATCATTAGCGGCATGGCTCTGGCGACGCTCATCGTGGAAACGGGTATCGATGGCGGTGCAATGATTACGGCGACTACTGCGCTGGATCAGAATCGGGAGATTTTTGCAATTCCCAGCGCCATCAATGACAAGCGGCGAAGCGGCACCAATTTGCTCATCAAAGAAAGCAAGGCAATTCTCGTTGAGTCGGTGGATGACATTCTCGCCGAACTCGGTCCTCGACTCAAGCGAGTGCTCAAAGACCGGACTCGGTTACAGAAGGCGCCACCGGCCGAGTTGACGCTGTTCGAGCGACATCTGTACGAAACGATGGGTGACGACCCTCTTCACATCGATCTTCTCGCAGAACGCGCCAAGCTCTCGACCTCCGATGCTCTGGTACAGTTGCTCTCGCTCGAATTCAAAGGCCTGGTGAGACAAATGCCGGGAAAATTTTTCCTTAAATTGTAACCGCTGACTTCTTCCTGACACGAATCTGAAATCGCCTTTCTTCTTTAAAAGAAAAACTGTACTTTGTTCTTGCTCATGTGGCACGCGGAGATCGGATGTTCACCATCGGCGAAGTGGTTGTTGCTGACGACGTGCGGCATGTACAGTTTTGCTGCGATCTCAAGACATGTAAAGGGGCGTGTTGCTCCATTGAGGGGGGCAGGGGTGCCCCTTTGGAAGACGATGAGATACTGGAAATTGAAAAGGCTTACCCTTATGCAAAGCAATATCTCAGACAGGAAAGTATCGATGCCATTAAGACCTCCGGGATGTATGAAGGCTCGTCGGGTAATTTTGCAACAACGTGCATCGATCGGCGGGAGTGTGCGTTTGTCTACTTCGAAGATGGTATTGCACGGTGCAGCTTCGAGCGGGCTTACGAAGAGGGAAAGACCGATTGGCGAAAACCCATC
>CAYPVN010000267.1:0-2290 GCA_964414155.1 uncultured Chitinophagales bacterium | reverse complement strand
GATGGGTTTTCGCCAATCGGTCTTTCCCTCTTCGTAAGCCCGCTCGAAGCTGCACTGTGCGATGCCGTCTTCGAAGTAGGCAAACGCACACTCCCGCCGATCGATGCACGTTGTTGCAAAACTCCCCGGCGAGCCTTCATACATTCCAGAGGTTTTAATAATGTCGATACTTTTCTGTCTCAGATACTGCTTTACAAAAGGATAAGCCTTTTCAATTTCCAATGTCTCGTCGTCTTCCAGAGGGGCACCTCTGCCACCCTCAGTGCAGCAACACGCTCCTTTACATGTCTTGAGATCGCAGCAAAACTGTGCATGCCGCACGTCGTCATCAACAACCACTTCACCGATGGTGAACATCCGATCTCCGCGTGCCACATGAGCAAGAACAAAGTACAGTTTTTCTTTTAAAGAAGAAAGGCGATTTCAGATTCGTGTCAGGAAGAAGTCAGCGGTTACAATTTAAGGAAAAATTTTCCCGGCATTTGTCTCACCAGGCCTTTGAATTCGAGCGAGAGCAACTGTACCAGAGCATCGGAGGTCGAGAGCTTGGCGCGTTCTGCGAGAAGATCGATGTGAAGAGGGTCGTCACCCATCGTTTCGTACAGATGTCGCTCGAACAGCGTCAACTCGGCCGGTGGCGCCTTCTGTAACCGAGTCCGGTCTTTGAGCACTCGCTTGAGTCGAGGACCGAGTTCGGCGAGAATGTCATCCACCGACTCAACGAGAATTGCCTTGCTTTCTTTGATGAGCAAATTGGTGCCGCTTCGCCGCTTGTCATTGATGGCGCTGGGAATTGCAAAAATCTCCCGATTCTGATCCAGCGCAGTAGTCGCCGTAATCATTGCACCGCCATCGATACCCGTTTCCACGATGAGCGTCGCCAGAGCCATGCCGCTAATGATACGGTTTCGCCTGGGGAAATTCCCAGCGTCGGGCTTCGCCCCCATGGAAAATTCCGATGCTACACAGCCGTGTTCGATGATCTTCTCGAAGAGGTGCTTGTTTTCCGGAGGATAAATCACATCGATGCCGGAGCCGATGATCGCAACCGTTCTCCCACCGGCCTTCAGGGCGGAACCGTGCGCAATCGTGTCAATACCACGCGCCAGTCCGCTGATGATGGAAATGCCCAGCCGCGCAAGCTCAGAAGAGAACCGCTCGGCAATCTGAGTGCCGTACGGTGATGGGTTCCGTGTCCCAACAATGGCAATGGAATCCGCATCTGTCTCAACAAAATGCCCACGGACGAAGAGGAACGGAGGGGGATCGTAGATCTTCTTGAGGATTGCTGGATACTCGGTATCCCAGAGCGTTACAACGCGTCCATCAACCTTATTCAGGCGGGAGAGCTGCGTATCGATCTGACGCTTCGCGAGAGCCAGACCCGAGTCTCGGAAGTAGTTGACGACGGAGAGAGCTGTCTTGCGTTCAATTCCCTCGACAGCCACCAACTGCTTGATCGTTGCATTGGCCACGAGGGCCGGATCTTTGAAATGGCCGATCAGTGCGCGGAGACGATTGGGACCGATCCCGGGAATCGTGGTAAGTGTGAGCAGGTCGCGTACATCGAAATCCATAGTTCACGCTCATTCATTCAACCAGATCGAGTCCATCAACTACGGCAACGATAACACTATGGACGGGGACATTTGTTTGCTTGAGAACCTGTGCCGCGGATTGGCCTTCTTGTACAACGAGCACCGTGTCTCCAACGCCTGCGTCAACAGTATCGAGGGCAAGGAGGTCGCGTCCGAGCGGTTGCCCTTCCAGGGTCACGGGCTGCACGATGAGAATCTTCTTATCTTTCAGCGACTCTTTCTTTTGAGTTGCGACGATGGTTCCGGTTACTCTACCAAGAATCATGTGTCATTATGCTGTTGTTATGTCCTTCATGGTTTTTTGCATTGCCGTCTGCGCCTGCGTCAGGGTCCTCGCTTCGGCAATCACACGGATGATAGGCTCGGTGTTTGATTTTCTCAAGTGAACCCAATAGTCCGGGTAGTCGATTTTCAATCCGTCGTCCGTGTTAACGGAACCCCGCCCGTTGTGGGCGGCCCTCATCTTTTCCAGCGCAGCATCCGGCGATGAATTCCCCAACTCGATTTTTTCCTTCACGATTGAATAGTGGGGCAACCCCTCCTTGAGTGCGGAGAGCGAGCCGCCAGATTCCGCCAGCATCTGCAGTAACAAGCCGGTACCGACAATTGCATCGCGACCCAGATGAAGCTCAGGCAATATCACACCGCCGCTTCCTTCGCCGCCGATGATCGCACCGACTTCCTTCATGCGC
>CAYPVN010000266.1:0-2295 GCA_964414155.1 uncultured Chitinophagales bacterium | reverse complement strand
TACCGAGGTTCGTTTCGGTCAGTAATGTGTGGCCAAAAAAAGGATCATTTGAGCTGCGAGATGCACCGGATCTTACATCAAGTCGATCCCGGATAACGTCGAAGAGAGAACTTCAAGAAGATACAAGAAAAAGCTTTATCTATCAACCCGATGTAAAAATAGGGGTTTTAAGGAAGAAGAGCATGTTGCTAACGAGAAGAAGAAACAAAAGGCCTGGGATAACCCAGGCCTCTGACAAGAGACGCACTACGTACCTCAGAAATTCCAACCCAACGAAATCGACCCGACAACATTTCGCGGTAATCCTGGTTCGATAAACGCCGGTACTTGTTTGCCGTTGATCGTAGGCGAGTCGGGGTTCAACCATGTTGAACCAACGTATTTTGCATTGGTGATGTTATTCACTCCAAGAAATGCATCGAGGAAGAGTCGATCGTTTGCAAAGGAGAGACGATTGACTCCAATCATACCGTTGAAAATTGTGTAGGAAGGAGCTGTGATCGTGTTTGCATCATTCACATAATACTCGCCCACACTTTGCACGTTCGCACCAATGTATGCCCCCTTGAATACATCCGGCATGTACCTGACCCCAATAGTGTAGAAGAAATCGGGGATCCCTACTATCTTGTTGTCTGAATAGTCAGCAAAGATACCCTGCTTGCTTGGTGAGTAATGCACCGAGTCGACGCGATAATTCTTGTACCTGTTACTTGATGCCGTCAGAGCGACGTTCACTGAAAGTCCCAAGTGAAGCTGAAGATTTGCCCCAATCTCCAGACCGATGCGTTCCGATTTTCCCGCAGTAAAGTAGAATCGACCACCGCGATAGGGGATGATATCGTCTGTAATCTGAACCCAATATAGCGCTGCATCATAGGTCAAGTGGGCGAACGGCGTTCCCCCTTCCAACGTGACAATTTGCTTTGTCCCGACTTCCACCGTCGTTGAACGGATCGGTTCAAGCAAAGGATTGATGGCAAATGCAGTATCTCCCGGAACGGTGCCTGACGGATCGGTCTCATTTCCCGCGGGTACTTCAACGCCTCCCCCGACGTTCGCGTAAACCGACTGCGTTGGAGAAATGCGATAGGTGATGCCGGCCTTTGGTGTTATCCGTTTGAACGACTTGGTTTCACTCAGCCGCTTTGCGGGTGCAGCAAAATAGCCTTCGGAATAATAAGTAATGTTGTCGTACCGACCGCCGAGAAGCAGCAGCACATTGTCCCCAATCGAAACCTCATCCTGCAAGAAGGCGCCAAAGTTGTTTGCTCCCTCACGTTTGTTGTCGCTCAGATTTCCACGCGTGGTTTGTGGAAGAATAAGGCCATAGAAAAGGATGGCACCATCCTGGTACGCTTCGTCGGCTCCGATGAGAAGAGTATTTTGTACGCGTGAACTGAACGAACACACATTGCGGTACGTCGCACTCCCCCCTACATGGTAGCGATTGAACTCGCGAAAGGTGTTACGCTCGGAACGCTGCAGGTACTTCGGCTGCACAAATGCCGTCGCTGAGATCATGTTGTAGTCATCGAGCTCGTGTGTTGCTGAGATTCCTATTCTGCCAAGCCGGTTGAACCGTCGTTCATCGCGCTGGACATAGGTGGGTTTATAGATCAAGGTATCGTTTTGAGCCTGAGAGGGATCTGCATCATATTGGGCCTGCGTCAGTGGGCCGGGAATTCGGAATATGTTGGTCGTTCCGGAGAGGTGGATCCCGAGGTTTGTTCGTTCTCCAGCCTGGGAAACTATTCCAATACTTGCCAGCGCTTGAGAACTGCGGGAATGCCGGCGCCATCCCTCTGCATTTGTATTACTCATTGAAAAATACAACTTCCCCGAACCCACCATCGCACCACCATTTACCATCTCCTTCCGGAATCCAAAACTACCAAACGACTCTGAGTATGATACATATGGGGATTGGAACATTGTGTTTGATATGATATTGATGACGCCACCAGAAGCATTGCCGTACACCGAGGAAGCATTCGACCGCATGACTTCAATACCTCCGGCTCCTGAAATGTCAATCAAATCGAAGGATGTTCTGCCGTCCGGTTCAGTATCAGGAAATCCGTTGTTCAGAATTCGGACACCCCGCGACGTCCCTGCGTTAGACCGCTCACCTGCCCCTCGCGCGCCAAACCCTCGTATCGTCAAGCGAACGTCCTGATTCCCATACCGCGATTGCACGAGAACTCCCGGAATCCCCGAAAGGACTTCATCGAGACCATATCCCTTTCCTTTCGGAATATCCTTAATGGAAAGGTAACTCAAAGACAACGGCAC
>CAYPVN010000265.1:0-2298 GCA_964414155.1 uncultured Chitinophagales bacterium | reverse complement strand
CTGCCGTAAGAGTTCCTCCACCATCAAAGGAGAAAATGCTCATGCCGAAACTTAATCTCAAAGGCGAGATGGATGAAATGCCGACTCCTTCTGAACCGGAGCAGGTGACTCCACCGCCAAGCCTCCGCGATATTCCTGAAAGCCAAGGACCGTCGCCGTTGATTCAGGTCTTTCTCGCGGTGATTATTTTAGGGGCTATCACCTTTGCGTTGAATTACTTCGGAGTCGTCCACTTGTGGGGAAAGAAAACTCCGCAGGTCACTGAAGCACTGCCCGAGCCTTCGTTGCCACCGCCTCCGGTCGTGGAGCCGAAGGTCGAGGTGATACCTACACCCACTCCGACACCGACACCAGTAACACCCACACCAACGCCGGCACCAGTAACGCCCACACCAACGCCGGCAGGCAAACCAAAAGTGTCAATTCCGACCACTGGAACCGGAGATTTCACGGTGCAAGTGTCATCATGGATGAGTAAATCCAAGGCCGATTCAGAAGTTGAGCGGTTGGTTGGAGGTGGTTTCAGCGCATTCGTGCAGGATGCCGTCGTGAGTGGCGAACACTGGTATCGTGTGCGCATCGGTCGGTACGCCAACCAGAAAGAAGCAGCAGAAGCAGCGGCAGATCTGCAGACGAAGTTGGAGAACGGATTCTGGGTTGCAAAGGTAGGACCCTAAGAAACGAAATAATGGAGCGGTTGTCTAGATATTATTAGTCGAGGAGGATAAATGAGTTTGCTTGAAATGTTCCTAAAGGGTGGCTTCATCATGTACCCGATTCTGCTCTGTTCGGTGATCGTGGTGTATATCAGCATCGAGCGGTTTTTGGTGTTGCGTAAAGCGCAGCTTGACGTCGGGCAGTTCATGATGAAGTTGAGAAGTATTTTTCAGCAGGGTGACGTTTCTGCTGTGCTTGCATTCTGCTCTCAAAAGGATGCGCCGATTGCCAATATTATCCGCCGCGGAATTGTCAAACACGACCAGAGCGATGAGAAAGTTCGCCAAACCGTGGAGGATGCAGGAAGAGTTGAGGTGTATCAGCTTGAGAAACGTCTCTCGGTTCTTGCCAGCATCGCAGGGATTGCGCCGATGCTCGGATTTCTAGGCACTGTTACCGGTATGGTTTCCGCGTTTCAAAGTATCGAGAGCCTCGGCGGCAGCGTCAACCCGGGCGATCTGGCCGGCGGCATCTGGGAAGCATTGCTCACAACGGTGTTCGGACTTGTAGTCGGCATCCCCGCCTACGCACTCTACAACTACTTCGTCACCCGCGTTGCCCGATTCGTGAATGAGATGGAGGTCACCACGTCGGAATTCCTCGACCTGCTTCAGCTGCGCGTGCCGAAAGAGGTTCCGTTAAAGGTCCAGGATGACCAACCAAAGAACCGTTCTCTCGTCTACGAGGATGATGAGTACTTCCGTAAGAAGACATAGGGAGCGAGAGAAATGAAAATGACTGCAGAGAACAAACTCCTGACCACCTTCAGCTATTCATCGCTGACCGACATTGTCATGCTCTTATTGATTTTCTTTCTCCTGTCATCTTCTTTCGTGATCCAACCGGGGATCAAGGTGCAGTTGCCGAAAGCGGAGACGGGGGAGACACAGGCGGATAAGAACATTACTGTAACACTGACCGAGAAAGGGCAGGTCTATTTGAACTCGGAACTGATTACGATTGAAACTCTGGGGCAGAGGCTCTCGAGTGCGATGCAGAACGAAGTTGATAAGGTCGTGGTAATTAAGGCTGATCGGAATGTCACGCTCCAGAACACGGTTCAGGTTATTGACATCGCCAAGGCAGTCGGTGCTACGCGTTTCATGATTGCCACACAACCGCTTACTTCACAATAAACTCGCTCTATGTCTCTGCGAAGCGACGATACAAAGGGGTGGCTCGGTTCGATTCTCTTTCACATCGTTCTCGGACTCATCTTCTTCCTGTGGCGGGTGAATGTTTCGGTGAGCGAGCCTGAATACATTGAGGTGAGCTGGGGAGCGATCGCACAAGTACCCACCGCCCCAACCGCGCGGGCGTCGCTGGCCGGGAGCGAAGGAAGTACAATGACATCGCTTGTGCCTAAGACCCGGTCGATGGATCTTCCGGAACGCGCGCTGAATACCGATGACGACGTGCTGCGAATTCCTTCAAGCCGCAAGATTGACATCGATGAAAAGATGACGCAGAGCCAGGCCCGGAATGCAGAGAACGCAAAGGGGCGGAAAGACCGGAGCTCCGGCGTCGGGTTTGGTGAGAAAGAGAAATCAGTGATGCCAGGAAGCGGAGAGAATGCGGGCG
>CAYPVN010000264.1:0-2312 GCA_964414155.1 uncultured Chitinophagales bacterium | reverse complement strand
CACCGAGATGACAGCTGCCGCGTGAAGCAGGGTCGGGAGGATAAAACAGCCCTCTACTTTCAAGCTCCTCCTGAAATTTCTGCGTGATCACGCCCGGCTCAACGATCGCTTGATAGTTCTTCTCATCTATCTCGATGATGCGGTTGAGTTTTTCCATCGACAAGCAGATCCCGCCAAAGACCGGCAGCGATCCGCCGGAAAGGCCGGTTCCTCCGCCGCGGGGCGTTACGGGAATTGAGTGGGCGTTTGCAAGTTTCAGGATTTCGGAGATCTGTTGAGCAGATGCAGGCTTGACGATTACTTCAGGAGGGAAACTGAAATCCTCCGTCTCATCCTTACCATAGATACCCCGCGCTTCATCATCAGTGAAGACGTTTTCAGCGCCAACGATACGGGTAAGCTGTGCGATCAGATCAGATGTGAGTTTATTGAATTGCATACATAAAGAGATGAAGGAATCTCTTACAACGGTCATGATTCGTTTCAATATAAGAACTTCAGCATCTTCTCCAAAACAAAACCGCCCTCCATATGTGTGGAAGGCGGGTTCTGGAAAAGGCAGGGAGTTGCTGTGGCTATTCCGCCATCTTGTAAACACGAATCTTGTCCTTCTCCAGCATGAAGAGCACTTTTTCATTCGGCGGAAGAATCGGCGTTGCGTCATAATCGTCTTCTTCTTTCCAAAGAAGCTTGCCGGTCTTTTCATCTATAAGCTGGATATCCTCCTTGACCATGTAGACGATCTTTCCGGAATTCAAGAACACAGGAGGGAGCGTTACTTTTTTGCCCGCCCATTTCCATTTAGTCGTCCATTGCACTTTTCCATTCAAACCCACGGAACACACACCGTCAGGCCCGAACACGATGATATGGTCACCACGGAACACAGGGTAGAGGACGAGCGTGGCTGAAGCCGAGTACGATGTGGTGAACGTCGTATAATTATATCCGCCCGAAACCGAAGACGAGCTTGTTCGAGTAACTGCGTAACAGTCTTCATGATCGAGGGAGCCGACTTTGCAATCGTCATCAAACTTCAAAGACCAGAGCTTCTTGCCTCCGGCATCGCGTGATAGCTGTACTGCAAACAGTTCGTCCTCGTCGGCTCCGATCAACAGATTGGTTGCGGGGTCAATCCTGACTTCACCCGTCGGCATGGCAAGTCCCGGATCATGCTTGAAGTCGATCTTCCACAGTATTTTGCCGTTCGTGGCGTCGAGTGCATAGATGCGATAGGGGTCCTTGTTCCACGACTTCTTTGCATCAATATTGCCGCTCTTGGCGTTCACGGAAACGTCGAACGCCTGGTATCCGACTTTGAGGTACATCGTATTGTCGGCGATGCCCCAATCAACCGGGAAGCCGAGGTCATCGTCAATCTTCCAGTTGATCTTCCCCGTCTTGAGATTTGCACAGACCACCCGCTCCGCACCGACGACATAAATATTGTCTCCTTCGACCACCGGCTGCGGCGCAGCATTGATATCGAAATTGACGGCAGACCACCGGAAGCCAATTTTGTTCAGCGGGAAGTATGAGCGGTAGACGACCTTTCCGGTTTCAAGGTTAATCCGCACGAGTCCCTCGCCGTCGCCATCTCGCGTGAGGGGGTTCTCCATATCGCCCGCGCCAGTTGTTCCCCGAATGAGAAACACCATATCACCATCTACTTCATACTCGGTATACACAAATCCGAAATCATATTCCTTAAAGATGTTTTTCTTGAGAATTATCTGTGACAGGAAATTCGCGAGCCCGGTCGCCGGCGCCCAATCGGTAAATCCAATAGTTTCCTTGTAGAGGACTTTTCCCGTGGCAACTTCGATCTTGTAGAGGTTCAGATATGTCCCGCTCTCCTTGCCTGATTTTTTCTTCCGCCAGAAGTAGCCGATGATATATTTTCCATCACCGGAAAGCCTGTATTTCATGAGCACGCCGGGCATCGCATCCCGGGGAGTTTCCCATGCAATCGCACCCGTTGTCAGGTTCACCATCGTCTGCATGTCATCGTATGCAATCATGAGATAATCTGTGCCGCCGATATCGTTCAGCGCTATGTACCCTTCAATGTCTCCGATCTTCATCTTCTTCGTCCATAGTTCCTTCGCATTTTTCAGGTCGAGGAAGCCGATCATATCGTTATCATACGCTACGAGGACCTTGGTTTCGAAATGAGTAAATGCTTTCATGTTGTCGTCGGTGGTTAAATCGGCATCCTTCTCTTTCTTCCACAAATCTTTGCCCGTTTGTGCGTCGACCAGGATGAGCCCGTCATTACTGGAAAGGAGGATCCTGTTGTCTGAATCCCAATC
>CAYPVN010000263.1:0-2345 GCA_964414155.1 uncultured Chitinophagales bacterium | reverse complement strand
ACTCAGGGTTTGCCTCGAGAAATGTCTCGATGTAGTTTTTCGCCAATGCTTCGAATTTCTGGTCCTCTGTTTGCCGCGGTGCGCACGACAAGAGAATAGTTGCCAGAAGTGTGACCAGTCCAATCTGTTTCATTTTCACTCCAGGAATAATGTGTGGAATTCTTACTTGGGGATTGTTAAGGAGCGGTTACAGGTGATAATTAGCAAAACCCCCTTCGAAGAAGCAAATACAAATTCTAAAGCTAACGAAGAATATCTAATGACTTAATTACGGCATCATGAACCCTGCTTGTTTCAAAACCACCTTCGAAGTCGCAAACATGAGGGTCACCCGGACATTGTCGGCTGCAATAGCTGTCCGGGGCAACGAGAATCTGGGCTGAGTTGCCTTTCGGCCCCCACAATTGAGGAGAACATGCAGTCAATGGGCAGAACATCGAGACGGTATTAACTTTTAGCGCTGCTGCAATATGCATCGGTCCGGTGCTTGCAGAAACAAGAAGTTGAAGCTGCGAAATCGTTGCCATCAGATCACGTAATGACAGTTTGCCGATCAAGTTTGTGATTCTGTTTGATCCGATTCCATCGAAGAAGGTGGTGAACTTCTCTTCCTGCGAGTCGCCTGTTACTACGATTCGAATATTTTGATTTCTCAGAAGCATAGTCGCAAGTTCGGCATAGCGCTCAATCCGCCAGTTCGGAGCCGAGTGTCCACTTCCCGGATGGATTCCCACAAGAATTTCGCCGGGTCTTGAGTTGAGGAGCCTTCGTGCGTTCTGGCGCTCCGCGTTGGTCAAGAAAAGTTCTGTCGAGAGGTCGTTCGATACAACTCCAATCTCTCTGCCGAGATCCATGCAATAGTCCGCCTCATGCCGTAAGGGGTTGTACTTATTCCGGCTCACTCTCTTCATGAACGTCAACACCTCATACAAGATCGTGCCGACGCCCACCCGTGTCGGTATGCCTGCAAGAAACAGCATCCATGCAAGTCGTTGTGTGGGAAGCAGCAGCAGGGCAGTATCGAACCTGCACTCGCGAAGGAGTTTCACTTGCGGTATGAAACCAGCCCGACCTTCGTGAGCACCAGCCGGATCATCAACGAGGATTTGGTTAAGGTGAGGATTGTGGAGCAACAGCTCTTGAGCGTAGGGACGAACCATCGCCGCAATATGCGCGCCTGGAAACGTAGATCGTAGCGCCCTGATTAAAGGGGTTGCGAGAATAACATCGCCAATGCGATCAGGCCGAACAACAAGTATGCGATGATGTTTCTTCAAACCGTTCTCGCCCTGGCAGGCCCCCTTCACCAATCCGGCGTCCATGAAGTACCGAGCCCCGGTCCGTAGAGTATAGCATTGGTGAGAAGCCGTTCGGATCCTCTAAAGAATGCCCGGAAATTCGGCTGATCGGCGAAGAGGATGATCTGACCCCGGCCAACAGACTCCCGTGTGCAGTACGGCGTGTTTGCAAGCCGCAGACGCGCCTCGGGCCAGAGTAACCCGGAAATGCGCAGCGTCTTTGGGGATGCGAAACGGGCGACAGTTCGCACAGGCGGATACTTTGCCAGTAAAGAGGTGGCTGTAGAGATCATTACCGGAATTCTTTCACCGAGTGAAAACGTCATCCAATCTTCCTTGTCAAGTTCGAGCCTCATGATTACTCCGTGCGGAGAAAACAGTCGTGCAAGATCATCTGCCTTTTGGAGATCCTCGAGCTTCGGTGTTGGCTTGGCGTCCTTTTTCGCTGTCGTGGTGTCTTTGTCGGTGTAGTCCCAGATTTGCAATTTGGAAACATCCGGTGTCTCGAATGAAATTTCGTCCATCATTGCTTGCTGGTACTCGCTGAGCTTCCCCAGTACCTGACTTCTCGATCTGACTGCGGATAGACCTGTCGTGGAATCTGCACAGAATGTTGCCGATCCATCCATTGCGATCAACGTTCCGCCGTTTTCCGTCCACTTGCGAATAAGCTCGATGGCAGGTTTCCCAACAACAGAGGCATAGGAGCCGCCATCCGGAAGGATCAACACATTATAAACCGACAAATCGGTTTGCGCGAGGAAGCCGATATCGAGCAACGAGACAGGAATTCCGAGTTTCTGGTCAAGTAAATGCCAGATCCATCCCGTTGATGTCGAACTCGTCGGGCCGCCTGTAACCAATCCAATTCTAGGCTTTCTCAGCAAGTGCAACTCCACACCCCCGAGGTCGGGGCCGACCTTGCCGAGTCCGCTCGAAATACCGCAGATGACAACCCCCGTTTCCCGCGCAATTGTGTCAAGCACGTTCACGTAGTTTGGGGGATTTGACCTGGCAGGAACGTAGATCGATCCCCGTGGAAAGCTC
>CAYPVN010000262.1:0-2346 GCA_964414155.1 uncultured Chitinophagales bacterium | reverse complement strand
GGGATGTATAATCTGGTCAAGAACAAGGAATTCGGTGAACACACTTTGAGGTTGAGCACCCGTGGCGATGGATTTGCGCTGTATTCG
The DNA here is from genome assembly GCA_964414155.1 of uncultured Chitinophagales bacterium. Classification (GTDB taxonomy): domain Bacteria; phylum Bacteroidota; class Ignavibacteria; order UBA10030; family UBA6906; genus CAYPVN01. The sequence goes on along the minus strand of CAYPVN010000262.1, from coordinate 2,259 downwards.
TTCACATTCGTTTCGTGCGTCATCCCCGAACTTATTTCCAATAACTGAGAGATGACTGAAACATTTCCGGCGCCATTGCCGACGCGTGTGACGCAACTGTTTGGGATCAGGTACCCGATCATCCAGGCAGGGATGGTTTGGACGGCGGGCCACAAGCTCGCCGTTGCTGTTTCTGAAGCGGGCGGCTTCGGCCAGCTCGGGGCAGGCTCGATGAAACCCGACCTGTTGCGTGAGCATATCCGGAAGACAAAGGCGAAGACGACCAAGCCGTTCGGTGTGAACATCCCGTTGGTTCGTGGTGACGCGGAAGATCTTGTACGAGTAACGATTGATGAGGGGGTGAAGATTGTCTTTACCTCTTCAGGCAGTCCCACAAAGTTTACCGGACAATTGAAGGCGGCAGGCTGCATTGTCGTCCATGTAATTGCGTCGGTAAAACATGCGCTGAAGGCAGTGAGTGCCGGGTGTGATGCGGTGGTTGCCGAGGGATTCGAGGCGGGGGGGCACAATGGCATCGATGAGATCACCACACTTGCACTCGTGCCACAGGTGGTGGATGCAGTGGAGATTCCCGTTCTTGCAGCGGGTGGCATTGCTGATGGACGGGGAATGGCGGCTGCACTTGCTCTCGGAGCGGAGGGTGTTCAAATGGGAACTCGCTTCGCAGCAACTGTTGAGTCATCTTCGCATGAGAATTACAAGAAGGCCGTCGTTGATGCGAAGGATGGCGATACGGTGTTGACTTTGAAAAAGGTGACGCCCGTTCGTCTCATCAAGACTCCTTTCGCTTTCAAAGCGCTTGAAGCAGAACGAAGCGGCGCAAGTCGAGAACAACTCGAAGGGCTCCTCGGTCGCAAACGCGAGAGAATGGGAATTTTTGAGGGGAACATGGAGGAAGGTGAATTTGAAGCGGGACAAAGCTCGGGTCTTGTGAGAGAGATTCTGCCCGCTGCGGAAGTAGTTAGGAGAACGATGGAAGAGTATTACGCGGTGAAGGAACGAATGCCTTGATGCTTTGAGCCTTCGCGCCTTTGTGGCTACTTATCTTGTTCATCATGAAATCATTTCTCGACATACTCAACGAAAAAATCATCGTCTTCGACGGTGCTCAGGGCACGCACATCCAGGGCCAGGATCTGACCGCGGATGACTTCGGAGGCGAGCAATACAACGGCTGCAACGAATATCTTATCATTACCAAGCCTTCGGCCGTGGAGAACATCCACCGCGACTATCTTGCAGCCGGTGCGGATGTCATTGAGACGAACACGTTCGGCGCGGCTTCGATCGTCCTCGCTGAATACAACCTGGCGGATCGTTCATACGAGATCAGCCTGAAGGCGGCACAACTTGCAAAACGGATGGCTCGGGAGTTCTCAACGCCGGATCGACCCCGTTTTGTTGCCGGTTCACTCGGCCCCACGACGAAGCTTCCGTCCCTTGGACATATCCGCTTTAAGGAAATGGCCGCCTCATACAAAACCCAGGTACACGGACTGATGGATGGCGGCGTCGATCTGTTGTGTGTTGAGACGTGTCAGGATATTCTGCAGGCGAAAGCGGCGTTGTATGGTGTGTTCGAATACTTTGAAGAGGCGCGGCGGCGTGTTCCGGTGATTGTCTCGGTGACAGTTGAAACGATGGGAACGCTTTTGCTCGGCACGGAAATCTCGGCCGCGCTCGTTTCACTCGAGCCGTACGATGTTGATGTCATCGGAATGAACTGCGCTACGGGACCGAAGGAGATGTCCGAGCATGTTCGCGTTCTCTCCACGAGCAGTCCGAAGCCGATCTTTGTCATGCCGAACGCCGGGCTCCCGGAGAACGTTGGCGGTCATGCCCATTACAAGCTTACGCCGGAAGAGATGGTTCAGTATCTCTCCCATTTTGTGAAGGACCTCGGGGTTAACATCGTCGGGGGATGTTGCGGGACGACGAAGGAGCATATCCGTCAACTTGCGAATGCAGTGGGCGGTTTGGCCCCGAAGGCCCGGAACATCGATTTCATCCCAAGCGCGTCAAGTTTGTATCAACCCATGCCATTGCAAATTGATCCACCACCGATACTTATTGGTGAGCGAACGAACGCCAACGGCAGCAAATTGTTCCGCGATTTGCTTGCGAAGGAGGATTGGGAGGGGATCGTTGCCATGGGACGCGAGGCCGTGAAGGAAGGCGCACACATGGTTGATGTCTGCGCTGCCTACGTCGGCAGGGATGAGGCGAAGGACATGCGGGAGATTATCTCGCGCTTCAACA
>CAYPVN010000261.1:0-2357 GCA_964414155.1 uncultured Chitinophagales bacterium | reverse complement strand
CGCCACCCTGCCGAACTTTGCTTGGATCTGTCCAAGCTTGAACCACGCATGCGGCGTCACCCACTGCTCCATGACAGGTTTAAGAGCCACAAGCCGGTTGGATGTTTCCAAAGCCTCAGCAAGGTTTTCCGATTCGAATTGTGTCTGCTGGATGGCATATAACACTCGCGCCTGAAGATCCCCATTCCCGCCGGCTTCCTTCAGCGCTTTCTCCAACAACTCAAGCGACGAAGCATATTTCTTCTGTGATGATTCATTTTCCCCTTTCACCAAAAGCATCTCCGTCTCATTGAGCGGACGATGAAGAAGCTCCTGGGCGCGCCGAAAGTAGTACAGGTCCCACGGCCGACTCTTTTCTTCCCTCGTTCGTTCATAAAACTGAACCGCCGCCGCCCTGTCGCCGCCGATCTCGCACGCAAGCCCGGCCCGGTAGTACGTCCAGTTCGGTGTTGCCTGCTCATTGTGTCGCATGTTCATGTATCGGCGGTACGAATCCCGCGCGTTAGCGAAATCGTTCATGCTGAAGTAGATGCTTCCCATCGTGCTGTATGCAAGCTCCTCGCCGTACTTGATCTTTTTCCGTTCGTTCAGCTCAACAGCCTTACGCGCCGCCGCCATTGCCTCGTCCAAGTTATCGAGCCGATGCTGCCAGAACGCATACAGGATTAGGAAGAGTGTATTCTCAGGATACTTCTCGCGCAGCTCGTTAAGATATTGGATGGCCGTGTCACGTCGCCCTTCGGCAAACATGAATTGGGCAAGATACAGCTTCGCTTCCGCTTGTGTGTACACACCTTTCTGCGCGGCAAGCCGCAGCGAGTGTAGCCCTCCTTCAAGATCCCCATCCAGCCCAAGCACAGTCAGAATCCAACTCATCGACCTGGGCACCTTCGCGATCAGATACCGGAACAACCCGAAACCCATCTGTGCGTCGTAGAGATGCGGGTCATCTCTCACGGCCTCCTCAAGAAGGAGATATCCTTTGCGTCCATCCCGCGCCGCTTTGAGTATGGAGCCGCTTGTCTGGAATGCCAGCCCGCGGTAGCCATAAATACCTCCGAGGTAGAACTTCGTGGTGGCATCCCTGCCATTTTGATCGAGGAGGTTCTCACAGATGGCGATCACCCGTTCGGACTCTTCAAAAAAGTCGGAAAGATCTTTTTCGTCGCGGTTCAGGCCGTACAAATAGAAGCTGAGCATGCTCTGGAAGAACGGCCCGCGCGGATCTCCCGGGGCAATCATGCTCACGGAGTCGAACGCCGACTTTGCCGCCTCGATCTCAAGGTCGTACAACCGATTGATCCCCTGAATGGTAAGCTCGTGCACGCGGATCCAGTCAGTGGCGTACGAAGTAAACGTCCCGAGCGTGATGAGTATAACCAGAGAGAGGATTTTCACAGAAAAAGGATGTGAATGTGGGCGTCAAATGTGTACAACACACAGGGAGATGGATTGGTTCGCCGAGGGCATTGGAGCTGTCTCGGGCGACTCGAGACAATTGGCGCCATCCTCTGATGGTAGCTTTCAGTAAGTTTGATCTCCCATCTAATGGACAATTCCCAGTCCGCTCATCACTGCTTTGCGCATAAGGTCCGGCGGCAGAAGCCCCTGAGCCAATATGAGATCGTGGAACTTCCGCTGATCGAATCGAGTACCCATTTCTTTCTCCACACTCTTCCGCAGATCCATGAGCTTCATGTACCCGTAGAAATATGACGTTGCCTGACCGGGCGCAAAGAATGTATAGCGCTCTACTTCCTGGTTGGCCATTGCATCGGAGAGCACCACATCATTCTTCAGAATGCTTAACGCCTCTTCACGTGTGATCTTTCCGGTTTGTAGCTCAGGATCAAGAAATGCCCGTGCGGCCCGCAAAAGTCGGTGCTGCAGTGAAATGAGCTGGCCATCAAGCGGCATGAAGGGAAGGAGAATGGCCTCAGAATAAAGGCCCCAACCCTCAACGTTCACGCTGTTAAACGCGAAGATTGCCCGCGTGGTGGAAACACCCTTCTCAACCATTGAAGCAAACTGCATTTCATGCCCCGGGCGTCCCTCATGCGCAGTCAGCGTCCATGAGGCTGCAGCAAACGAGAAGTCGTCAAACTTCAGTGTCTCCCCTGCTGTTGAGGAGGGGATGTTCAACGGCAACACAAATTCCCCCATCTCGCCGGTATTACCCAGCAAACGCGGAGGCCTCATATTGGGAGCCGGAATCTGCGCGCTCTCCGCCTCGCTCGCAAGTCGTATCCGCATCGGACGGTCCGGAAGTGTCACGAGCCGCTCACGCCGGATAATCTCTTCAATTTCATGAATCCGCGATTCGTAAAACGGCAATATTGCATCACCTACAAGCTGGT
>CAYPVN010000260.1:0-2387 GCA_964414155.1 uncultured Chitinophagales bacterium | reverse complement strand
TCAATTTAGTTTATGCAACAACTCCTCAAGAAACTTCTTCACCTCAATCACATCTGCGCGCAGTTGTTCATCCTTGATTTTCATCCGGGGACTTGGCGCGTCAATCAATTCCAGTTGTTCACCGGAATCGACTTCCGGTGTGTAGTTCTTGAGCACCTGCTTCGCGCCTTCGATCGTGTAGCGTTCATCGCGCAGCAGCTTCTTTATATAGATGACCAGCTTGATCTCACGATTCGTGTAGATCCTGTTTCCCGCCCTGTTCTTGGCAGGCTTAAGCTGCTCAAACTCAGACTCCCAGTAACGAAGAACATACTGCTCAAGATCCGTGATCTTGCTGACTTCGCTGATGGAGTAATAGAGTTTTTTTATACCGAGGGATTTCATTGGACCTCGCTCACTGTGATTACCAGACGGTTAGAAATTACTGAATATCATTTGGATATGCAACCGGCGGAAGGAGGAAAAACAGCAGGATATCAGCGATTCTTGTCCTCAATCAAGGCCATTGCAACAACGTGACTCTCGGAATGGGAAATTGAAACATACACAGTCGAGTCGGCCAAACGCATTTTCAGTTTTCCCCCTAACGTTATGTGCGGCTGACCCGAAGTATCATTCATCACTTCCACATCCTTCCAGTTAAACTCTCCTGCCCAACCAGTGGAGAGTGCCTTGCTCACTGCTTCCTTTGCTGCGAACCGTGCGGCAAGGTGCTGGTGCATGTCCTGCTTCGAGCGACAGTAGGCAATCTCTTGCGGTGTGAAAATCCGTTCCAGAAATGTGTCACCTGATGTCTCCACACTCTCCCGTATTCTCGCGATCTCAATGATATCTACGCCGATGCCTCTCACCATAACGCGTTGTCTCAGGACTTGCCGTTTTCTCTATCGATAATTTCGAGCAACTCAGATACATCGTTAACATCATAATCGGCGTGTGATTCCACGGTGCCGAATGTATCCCCATAGCGTGCAAACACCGTCGTCATGCCGACCTGTGCCGCGCCGACCATGTCACGTTCCGCCCAGTCGCCAACCATGATCGCCTCGCGGGGTTCAATCTTGAGAAGCTCCAATGCTCTCCTGAATGGTACCGGACTTGGCTTCCGCTCGCCTGTATCTTCAAACGTGATGACGTGGTCGAAGACATGGTGGAAGTTCAGATAACAAAGACGCAGCCAAGCCTCGCGCCCCGGCGCGTCTGAAATAACTGCAAGCTTGATGCCGCGTTTCAACAGTGCCACGAGTGTCATGTTCACGTGAGGGTAGGGTACCAGTGCTGCCTCCCGTGCGCGCCGGTAGGCAATGATTCCCGCGGATAGAATCTTGTAGTTTACCTTCTGGAAGACATCGTACAGCAGTTGGTCGAAGACGTTTTGAAACTCGATCCCCCGCTCCTTATAAATAGTGTCAATGCGTTCCTGGATTTCGTCCGGCGACAGCCTCAATCCGGCGTCGGTCATGGAATGAATCGCGGCCGAAATAGCCTGTCGCTTCATGCCCATGAAGTCTACAAGTGTATTGTCCAGATCGAAGATGACCGCTTTGATCATTGCAGTTGGCGGTTACTTTACAGCTTTCGTGGATCGGGCAATCTCGTCCTCAACGTACTCACGTAATGCCGGCTTGACGTACACGTTGTCAAGTCCGATCTCGTGCATAGCGATCGCCAGGATCGCAGACTTCCGCCGGGGGAAAAGACGCTTATTAACCAAGAGAACCCGCTGGTCCTTGAGGATGCAATACCCTCCCTCAAAATCCCCCTTCTCGTAACGAATGGTTACACCAATCTGTTTGGCGAGCTCATGTAGTTCGGCAAGGATCTCTTCGTTTTTCATCTGGTGTGCGGTTGGATCTTTCTTAAAGGTTGAAATATGACAAGCCCGATAATCGTATAGTAGCAGAGGAGTGCAATAAAAGGTGTTCCTGCAAGCGCAGCCACGCGGGCGATAAACAGTTCACGAAACACCTGGTTATCCGCCGTGGTGAAGAACTCCTGATAAATCATTTTCGCGTCCAGGAATATGGTGAACGATTCGACCGGGACGAAGACATAAAAGAGGATGGCGCTCATGAGAAGCCATCCATGCTCCTTGAGTTTGAATGGAGACGTTGCAAGGAACACGATGGTGCTGATCAAAACCACAACGTAACTGCAAATAACGATAAGGGATACGAATGAAAGCAATCGATACACCTCGCGCTCGGCATCCGGAGATATATACTCCTCGAATCGCAGGGTGCCCAGCTGCAGCAGGTCATTTCCGATGACCGCGCGGATATGGATGCCGCCCAGCCACAAAAAGCCAGCAACAACCATGACAAATAGAGCGATTCTCCACGCAGGGGATGATGAAAGCATGGACAAATGTACCACTTTTTTAATCC
>CAYPVN010000259.1:0-2393 GCA_964414155.1 uncultured Chitinophagales bacterium | reverse complement strand
ACTTTGGGAATGCACAGAAAATCCACAATGGAATACACGAAGTACATTGCAGGTGACACGGATGAATCTTTAATCACTGTGAAACTATGCGGGGCGTGAAGCAGGAGCTTCCGAACGGCGAGATCATCGATAATGAATAACTGCTCTTGAGGTATCCGCGCTTCCTTCCAGTTCTTCATAGAAAACCGCTGACGCTTTTCCTTGGCATCGATATGGATGTTATGTCTGGAAAGGTAGAAATCCAACGCCGTGTGGCTTGCCGACAAATCAGAGAAGGGTTCGTTGTGCAGCGTGAGATAGGATTTGATTTCCTGTTCAAGCATGGCTGCCTGAAAGTCAAGTATTATCGACCGCGCAAGACTGCCACCACCAACGCACTCCAACCCACGAGGAATCCAACTCCGCCAAGCGGTGTGATCGCGCCGAGCCAAGTCATACCAAAGATGCTGAGCAAGTACAGACTTGCACAGAAGAACACCGTTCCCAAACCAAAACCCCACGCGGCAACTTGAAAGCCTGCCTTGCGATCGTTGCCGAACAGTGATGCGGCGAGTGCCGTCATCATCAGCGCGAACGCATGATACATCTGATATCGCACACCTGTTTCGAAGACTGACAGCATGTCGGTCGTTAGCTGACCCTTAAGTCCATGAGCCGCAAATGATCCAAGGACCACTCCAACTGCAGCGGAAGCGGCTCCGAAGATGAACGTCCTGCGGCAGAACATCCGAATATCATCCATCCTACTGCAGTCCCATGAGCTCCTTGACGTATTTTGGCGCCGGAGAACCAAAAGAAATCATCGCATCGTGCATCGATTTCATGTCCACTTTGCCAACGGCTTTGGATTCGTATGCCCGACGAATCCCATTGATCTCGGTGTTGCCCACATAGTAGGTCGAGAGCTGGGTCGAGGTCAAACAGGCGCGGCGCCATTTACCGGCAGCTTCTCCGTCTTCCTGGAAGCCCTCGTTCATCATCAAATCCATCGCTTCCTTTTCGGTCATGCCCGCTGTGTGGATTTTTTGATCGATAATTGAATTGATGATGAGACGAAGTCGCATTTTCATTTGCTGAATCTTTACCTCCGGCCCCCCGTAGCCTTTCTCCGCCATCAGCTGCTCGGCGTAGGTTGCCCATCCCTCCACAAATGTGCCGCTCCAGAATATTGCGCGGATCATAGTCGGCGCCTTGAAGGTGTTGGAATGTGCAAGCTGCAGATAGTGTCCGGGCATCGCCTCGTGGATCGTCAAATCCTCAAGCATGTAGTTGTTGTACTCGCGGAAAAAAGAGTTGACCCGTTCCTTCGTCCAATCCTTCGGCGTCGGCGAAATTGAGTAGAACGTTTCGCCATTCTTCTCGAGCGGGCCCGGCGGATCACAGTAGGCAACAGCGACGCCGCGTTGGAACTCCGGCATGACAATTATCTTGACGGGGTCAGCCGGTACTGTTATCAGCTCTTGTGCTCTGACGAAATCCGTTGTCATCGCCAAATTCTTTTTTGCGAGGTCGACTATGGTCTCGTTTGTTGGATGAGTTTCCGCCAGCTTATCCAGCACGCTCTTGATAACGTGCTTCTTGTCGGTGAGTTTCTTTGGGTCAGTCACGCGGGGGAAGAACTTCTTGTAGAGGGGGAGTGCTGCCTCAAGCATCCTCTCCTGTGTAGCGCGCAAGTCCGCCTCGGCGTCTTGTAGGATGTCCTCCTTGGTTAAATCGGATTCAAGAGAGTAATAGAGTTTCCGTCGGAACTTCTCTTCGCCAATTCTGAAATCGCCGATGGACTTTGGCAAGAGTTCTTTTTCAAGCCACGAACCGTATTCTTCAAGAGCCTTTATTGCCTCAGCCTGCACCGGCGCGAATTCCGCTTTGAGTTCGGGAACCTGATCGAGGAAGGAGTTCAGTTCATCCCGCACCATGCTGATGCTGCCGGGGTTCTGGCGGATTGCCGTTTCGGTATGAATCTTTGTGGGATTTTTCAGATTTGTCCGTGCGCTTTGAAGGACCGTCGGGACCGCTCTAAGGCGTTCCTTGACGCTGAGAAGTCGTTCCTTCAGGGGAGCAAAGTCCCGTGAAATCAAACCATAAATTGCCTGTCCGATGTTATAGGTGAGCGGATTCCATTCATGTTCTCTGAGCGTGTCCACCGAGAAGATCCACGATTGGAGATTCGTTCGCATTATTCTGTAATCGACTCTATTGGTTTGATTCAGTTTACTTATATCGATGCGTCCGAGCGAATCAAGATAGGTCTTGTTGGTCTGTTTTGTTTTTTCGATGCCTGCCAGAGAGTAGTCACTCATCCGGTTGTCATAGCGATGATCACCAAGCCCCGTTGCCCACTCAGGGTTTGCCTCGAGAAATGTCTCGATGTAGTTTTTCGCCAATGCTTCGAA
>CAYPVN010000258.1:0-2414 GCA_964414155.1 uncultured Chitinophagales bacterium | reverse complement strand
TGCCGGAGTGTTTTTCCATATTCTGAACACCATCCTTCTATTGCTGGTCTTGAAATGGATGACCGGAAAGTTGTGGCAAAGTGCCTTCGTCGCAGCCCTCTTTGCACTGCATCCCTTTCACGTCGAATCGGTTGCATGGGCCTCTGAGAGGAAGGATTTGGTCAGCACACTCTTCTGGATTCTGTCGATGTGGGCGTACGTTGTATATGTCGAGAAACGTGGTGCGCTCCGCTACCTCCTCGTACTGTTTTTCTTCGCGCTTGGTCTCATGTCAAAACCTATGCTCGTGACACTCCCCTTCGTGTTGCTCCTGCTGGATTTCTGGCCACTCCGAAGATTTGAGACCGGTGATGTCGAGGAGAAAAAAAAAGGTAAAACCAGGCGGAGACCAGAGAGTCGAATTTTCTGGAAACAGGCGTTCCGATTGGTGCAGGAGAAAGTGCCCATGTTCGGGCTTGTGGTCATTTCGAGTATGGTGACGTACATGGTGCAACAGAGCGTCGCCATGACGTTTGGCGGTCAGTTTTCTTTGCCGATCCGGATCGGCAATGCTCTTCTTTCCTATGTCGCATACATTGGAAAGACGTTCTGGCCGGACGATCTCGCGCTCCTGTACGTCCATCGGGCAATGACCAGGGATTGGCAAGTCGTAATGATACCGATGTGGAAAATGGCAACGGCCGCTGTCGCTCTTGTTCTTGTTTCCATCGCAGTCCTCCGAAAAGCACGGAGATATCCACATCTCACCGTCGGATGGTTCTGGTACGTCGGCACACTCGTCCCTGTGATTGGTTTGGTCCAGGTGGGGGAGCAGGCAATGGCCGACCGGTACACCTACGTTCCTCTTATTGGTTTGTTCATCATGATTGCCTGGGGTGGCGAAGCTCTCCTGAAACGCTTTCGCATCAAGAAGGCGCCGGCTTTCGTTCTTGCAGGCCTTGTGCTGGCAGTGCTGTCTCTTGTCAGTTGGCGACAGATTGGTTATTGGAGAAACAGCGTGACAATTTTTGAAAATACAATCCGTGCAACTGATGTCAATCCCGTAGCGCACTACAATCTTGCATATGCCCTTCACATGCAAGGCAAGGTAAGCGAAGCGCTGCCGCATTACGAGGAAGCCTTGCGAATTGTTCCCTTCTACAAAGAAGCATACACCATGTACTCGCTTGCTCTCCAAACTCAGGGTGAAAATACGAGACTCGGTGAAGCGAAGAGCAATTATGGCACATCGTTGGGCAAACAGGGAAGGTTTGCCGAAGCAGAGGCACTCTTAAATGAAGCACTACGACTCAACCCTACGCTTGTCGATGCATACTCCAACCTTGGCATTGTGCTGGCCATGCAAGGAAAGATGCAGGAGGCCCGCTATTATTTTACAGAGGCAATCCGTTTGAATCCAAATCACTCTACCGCGCATTACAACCTCGGCCTCGTTCTCGCCGCTGAAGGAAATCTAAAGCAAGCAATCTCACATTACACCGAAGCGCTCCGCCTGAATCCCGGTTACGCCGATGCCCGGACTGCCCTCATTAGGGCGCAGCAGACTCTCAGATAGCCCTTCTCCTTACTCGACTTTTATTGTTGAGTGATCGTCGGGAATTGTGTATCTTTATTCCCAATTGTCCATTGACTTTACGTATTCCCTGTTCCATATTTCTCAATCTGTAGCGAATTCATGAATGATGTTACCCAAAAACCCGACTTGTCCGCACTACGCATAACCCATGACAAGAAAGAACCAACGGGGAAGAACACCTCGGCAAGAAAGTACATCCTTCCTCTCGGCCTTGTGTTGTTGCTGGTGGTCGCATACTTCCTTGTTAGAAATCAGTTCACGACGGCTATTGAGGTTGAGACCGCAACCGTTTCACTGACATCACCCTCACAGGCAAATGCAATCCTCAATGCGAATGGGTATGTCGTCGCTCAACAAAAGGCTTCCGTCGCCTCCAAGGGAACGGGGCGATTGGAATACCTCGGAGTGGAAGAGGGTGATCGGGTAACGAAGGGACAGATTATTGCACGACTGGAAGATGCCGATGTCAAGGCGGTACTCGAGAAGACTCAGGCAGATCTCCTGATTGCGAAAGCGGATTATGATGATGCGCTGCGCTCTCTTGAAAGACAAAAAACTCTGTACGCATCCGGTCTTACTTCAAAAGCCGAATTGGATGGCGCGGAATCGCGATACATGCGTGTGAATGCCTCGATAAAATCAGCACAGGCAGCTGTGGCAGGCGCTGAGGTCGGTCTGGAGAATACTCGAATCCGTGCGCCATTCGACGGAACTGTACTTACTAAAGATGCGGATGTTGGTGAAGTGGTTGCGCCGTTTGCATCTTCTGCCAGGTCCCGCGGGGCCGTTGTTACCATTGCCGACATGTCCTCTCTGGAGGTCGAGGCCGATGTGTCCG
>CAYPVN010000257.1:0-2440 GCA_964414155.1 uncultured Chitinophagales bacterium | reverse complement strand
TGTGTCGAGTGAGCGAATGATAAGATTGTCGAACAGAGTATAGGAGTCCGCTTTTGTCCAGAGCCCAACCTTTCCTGCCCCGGTAAACGTGTTGTCTTCTACTTCGTAAAGCCCGGAGCCGTTCAAGAATGCTTCAAAGTGATTCCCTTTTACAACAACGCGCAACGTTCCCCACTGACCTGATGCCACCTTTGCCTTTGCGCCGTATGTTCTCCCTTTTCCCTTCAACGGAAGGTCTGTACGTTTTCCTTTCTCAACTTTGTAGAGCACAACGTTGTCCTCCAGCGCATTGGCCCGGACGATGTAATAGTTGTCCTTGTCCTTGTACCGCCACACCAATCCCGCAGCCCGATCTCCGTCGCCCTTCACAGGCTTGAACTTCACACTGAGGTCAACATCTTTGCCGGTGAACCCGTCATACACGCACAAGGGAAATCGGTAGTCTGTATCGTCCATGTCTGTTTGTGCGAGGACGTTTGGTCTGCTGGCAGCCGTCGTATCGCTCACGACAACCCATGTGCCTGGCGTTCCTTTGCCAGTCAGAGCTGTCGAGAACCCGTGAGGTGACAGACCCGTTGTGTCGTGATCAAAGCCTATTGTGGTAATCTGAGCAAACACCGGCATGGAAAGAAAGCCAAGCATAATGAGAATGGTTTTCACTGGTAATCTCCCATATGTTATTGTAGATGAAAGATGAATAAACCAATGAGTCCGGCGATGGCAATGGTGATCGGCTCTGGAACCTTGAACCGCATCAAGATACCGAGTGTAGCTACGGCGATCACAACTGTTGGCACATCGATGATTGCCCTTCTTCCAAGAACTATCACGGCTCCCGCAATAGCTCCTGTCGCAGCTGCAGTAACGCCATCGATGAAAGCAATGAGTTGAGGATTCTTTGCATAGCGTTCAACATAGGGAGCCGGTACTACGACAAACAAGTACACAGGTAAGAAGACTCCCAAGGCAGCGAAGATTGCACCGGAAAAGCCGGCAACAAGATACCCGATGAATCCGACAGTGATCACAACAGGACCGGGTGTTATCATTGCAACAGCTACCGCATCGAGGAACTGGCGTTCATTCAGCCAATGATACTCCTGCACCACACCGCCATAGAGAAAAGGAACAATCGCAAGTCCGCTTCCAAAGATGAATGCACCGGCTTTTGCAAAAAAAAGAAATATTTTGATTAACATTTCAGAGGTTGGAGCATTCGGGATTTGAAATAAGGAAAGTCCAAAAGGTGAGATGAAAACGTTTGCACTTGAAGAAATGAATTTCGGCGGGGCATAAACAAAGAGCGCAACAACACCAGAAAGAATGAAAAGCCAGACGATCTCTTGTTCTGTGTAGGCAGTAACGATACACATGACACTGAAGATTGCCCACAGTAAAGCCTTACCCTTCAGAGCAAGCTTTGTGAGCTTATATGCTGACTTGACGATGATTCCAATGACGGCTGCGCCGATGCCGTAAAACAATGCTCGCATCCATTCCAGTCCACCATAAGAAACATACAGCATCCCAAGCACAACGACCATCAGAAATGAGGGAAGAATGAAAGCAATGCCAATGAATGTTGCGCCAGGAATTCTTCCTTTCAGGTAACCGATGTAGATGGCAAGCTGTGCGGCAAGCGGACCCGGGGCTAGTTGCGCAAGCGCCAGACCTCGCAGGTATTGCTCTTTGCTTATCCAGCGATGTTTCTCAACCAAGTCTCGTTCCATATAGCCGACCAAGGCAATTGGGCCGCCGAAGCCGATTGTGCCGAGCTTAAGGAAATAGAGAACAAGGTCTCGGAGTGAATAGTCGCTGAGATCCGCGGGTATTTTATGTTCATTCATATTTCGAGGCACTGTTCAAAGCCAACTCTATGTTAGACTTCAAATGCACGTTGGCGTATAACGGCGAGCGGGAACAACGAAGCGCGACCCGTGCCGCTGTTTGGCACGGAGGAACGAGATTGGAAAATCATATTGACAAGTCCTGCATACGTTCAGGTGAGTTTCCTGTACACTGTTCCGATGTAGTCAACAAAATCTGGCTCCAAACCTTGCTGCCGAATGAAGAGCTGCATTTGTGCACGATGATGAATTGAATGATAGTTCAGTTGTAGTGCGATGTCCTTGAGCTTAACCGACCAATGTCCACCATTATAACCGATAAAGCGTACCTCAGCGAAAAGGTCGTCCTCAGCTTTCTGTTCAATGAACTCAATCCACAAACGCAGGCTTTTGTCCCACTCCTGTTCAAGACGATCGAATGTGTAGACCGGTTCCCACCAATCCAGCTTCGGATCTTGTGGATATTGAAGAATTCTTGCCATCCACTTGTTCTGTGAATTAATCAGATGACTGAAGAATCGTATACACTGTTGTTTGTCTGGCAGGCCCTTGAGTTTCGCCAGCAGTTTCTTGTTTACAGAATCGTTGAATCT
>CAYPVN010000256.1:0-2451 GCA_964414155.1 uncultured Chitinophagales bacterium | reverse complement strand
GCGGGAGAAGGCCCGAGCACTGCGAATCTGCCGTTACTTTCTTTTAGCAGCCTTCCGAACCGCTCAGCTTCCTGACGCACGCGGTCTTCATTCTCACCCTTCAATTCGATCAACGCAAGTCGGGAGAACGGCGGATAGTCCAGTTCCTTGCGTGCCTCAAGTTCCTGAGTGTAGAATGTCTGGAAGTCGTGGTCGACGACATGCTGGAGCGTGTAGTGACTTGGTTGGTGTGTCTGGATGATGACTTCACCGCGGAGTGTGCTGCGACCAGCGCGGCCAGCGACCTGTGTCAGAAGCTGGAACGTCCGTTCTGAGGAGCGAAAATCCGGAAGCAACATCTGCGTATCGGCGGAGATGACACCGACAAGCGTTACACGTCCGAAGTCAAGACCTTTGGCGACCATTTGCGTTCCCAGGAGAATATCGGTTTCTCCTGCACCGAATTTTTTGAGGATGCGATCATGTGCCCCCTTGCGCGAAGTTGTGTCCAGATCCATGCGCGACACCATTGCCTCGGGAAAAAGCGCGGCAAGTTCCTGCTCCACCTTCTGTGTGCCGACACCGCGGAGTTGCATATTTGGGCCTGCGCAGTGCGGGCATGCAGGATGTGGTGCGCGTATCATTCCGCAGTAGTGACAACGCAAATGCTTCTTTGCGAGGTGATATGTGAGAGTGACATTGCAGTTCTCGCAGGATTCCGAGTACCCGCAGTCCATACATTCAACAAACGGCGCAAACCCCCGCCGGTTCTGCAGAAGAATGATCCCTTCCTTTCGAGACAGACGGTCGTCGATCTTCTCCTTCAACATCTCTGAAAGAGAGGATTGCTGGAATTCCCGGAGTTTCATCTTCCGATCATCGGGAAGGGCATCTTTTGTGGCTGCATACTCACGTTTGCGCTCAGCGGTCATATCCACAATCGTAATGGAGGGCATCGGCACATGGTCGATGCGCTGCGGCATCTCCAGAAGTGTGTATTTGCCGCTCGTTGCATTGAAATAGGATTCCGCCGAGGGTGTCGCTGAGCCAAGAAGAACCACGGCACCGGAAAGGCTCCCACGTACGATTGCCGCATCACGCGCATGGTAACGCGGGGTTGCGTCAAACTGCTTGTACGACGTTTCATGCTCTTCATCCACCACGATAAGACCCAGATTCTTGAGCGGGGCAAAGAGCGCTGAGCGAGGCCCGATGACAATTTCGTAGTCGCCGCATAACGCCTTCCTCCACACGTCGTGCCGTTCGCCGGCCGACATGCGGCTGTGAACCACCGCAACCCGCCCGGCAAAATGACTCTTGAAGCGACGAACGATCTGCGGTGTGAGTGAGATTTCGGGAACGAGTACGATGGCAGTCTTCCTCAGGCGCAGGCATTCACGAATTGCCTCAATGTATACCTGAGTTTTGCCGCTCCCCGTAACACCGTGCAGCAGGAATGTTCTATGCGAGCCTCCGGTGATCGCCCCGGCTACAACATCAAGAACCTGGCGTTGGACCGGATTGAGCACAAGGGTTCGTGTCTGGTCTTCCGTCCCGAATTCCTGCCCTCGGGTAATCTCTTGTCGAACGATTGTGAGAACCCCTGACTGACTCAACTCGCGCATTACTCCTGTTGAAGCTCCGGTTTTCCTGGCAAGATCACGCACGGTAGTTTCATGAACTCCCTGTTGCTTCAACAAGAGCAACTCCTCGAGCAGTCGGCGCGCTTTCTTTTTTCGAGAAGGGATTGTGGCGAGATCGGAAGCAATCCTCCCTTCATCAAGGTTCAGCAGTTGAACGATCTCTTGAGTTTTGGGTTTCCGCGTTGGGTGAGGCAGGATTTCTTCTGTTTGAATTAACCCGGCTTTTGTCATTTCATTCAGGACAGCATGGATATTCTTCAGTCCAACCTTCTTTTGCAGGTCAGTGGAGAGCATGGGTCCATGTTGGGAAAGAAGGGAGAGCAACTTCAACCGTTTTGGAGCTCGTGTTTTTAGCTCGAAAAGATCAGCGTCTGTCAATGTAGGATTTCTCCACGCCCGCCGCTTGCTTGATGCTGCAAACCCGGAAGGAAACGCTGCTTTCAATACTTCGCCGAGAGGTGCAAAATAATACTCTGCCATCCAGGTGCAGAGACGAAGCAATTCATCCGACAGGACGGGTGACGCATCAACGATATCCTTAATTGGTTTCAAGGATGTCAGAGTCGTTCGTGCCGGGAGGCCAACAATCAATCCGGTTGCGTATTTCCGACCAAACGGAACGATAACCCGCACGCCCACGGTCGCAGCTTGCTGAAGTTCCGGCGGCACCAGGTAGGTGAATGTTTTCTCAACGGCTACAGGCAGGGCAACATCAGCGTACGCTGTTGTGATTACGGGTTGCTTCCTATCGCTGACGATGGGTGAAGCAGTGAGATTCATGGGGGAATATCGAGAAAAGGTGATTGAAGGGCAAGGCAATCGGAAGGGG
>CAYPVN010000255.1:0-2481 GCA_964414155.1 uncultured Chitinophagales bacterium | reverse complement strand
GAAATCCTCAATTGTTTGCTTCGTCCCGCCGCCTTATCATTTATCGGAATACAATAAATTACAATTCGAACCACATTCACTGAATGGAAGGAAATTGTCATGGGACTAATATCTCGTTTAGCAGGGGTGAGCCCGTTTGCGAAGAAAATTGTCAAACAAGTGATAAAGCTTGCTTCGGGGAAAGATGATGTCCTGCTTGTAGGAGAGAGCGGATCGGGTCGGCGCACGATCGCCTGGGAAATCCACAACGCTCGCTCCAAGAAAAAATCCTTCATACTCCTTGATGCGTCAAGCGCTTCTGATGCTGAGTTGCGTGCTGTGCTTGCCGATGGGGACGCAGAGCAGGTAGAGGCTCTTACGGGAAGAAAACCCGCTGCATTGAGCGACAACGTAACCGTGACCATCGCGGATGCCGAAAAACTCGCACCGCATAACCAATCATTGCTTGTTTCTTTCTTGAAGGAAGGAAGGAAAAAGTACGCTGGGGTGAAAGTAATCGTCACGCTGCAGCAGTCGCTGGAAAGGCTGGGTCAGAGTGGCGGCCTTTCAACCGATCTTGTTGCATATCTTGAGAAGTTCGAGCTGGTCGAAGTACCTGCCCTGCGAGAACGTGTGGAGGATATTCCGATGCTGGTCGTCTCCATCACGAAGCAACTCTGCGCAACGCTCGGAAAACCGATGAAAGAGATCGATCCGAATACGAGCCATATCATTTCGCAAGGTCAATGGCCCGGGAACATCCGCCAGCTGGTCGGCGTATTGGGAAAGGCAGTGATGATCTCACACGAGGATGCGCTCGTGCTGCCCGGCGATTTTCTTGATGAACACCAGCATCTTGCCGATGCAATCTCCACCATCACGTCAGCAAAGGTCTTCATTCTTGATCAGAGTCTCGATCTCATTGAGAAACTGCTGATCCAGCGGGCGCTGAAACACTTCCTTTATAACCAGTCAAAGACTGCTCAGATCTTCGGTCTCAGCGAGGCGAACTTCCGGTATCGTCTGAAGAAATTCGGACTCCCCAGTATTCGCAGGAAGGCCTAACCACGGTTTACCTGTCAAATAAAAAGGTCTCACCATATTGGTGAGACCTTTGTTTTTTCCTTCTGTTCTCTCCTAGGAAACGCTTGCCGGCTTCTCTTCCTCTGTTTTTGAATCCGGACTGTTTGTCACGGGGGTGACGTTAAACTTCAGTTCCCCTGTTTTCTTATTTAGCTTTACGCGAATCTTTGCTCCGTCAGCGTATTTTCCTTTGAGGAGTTCTTCCGCGATGGGGTCCTCGAGGTATTTTTGCAATGTTCTCCGCAACGGTCGTGCACCGAACGCCGGATCATATCCCTTTTCTGCAAGAAACTCTTTCGCCTGCTTCGTCAGCTCAATCGTAATGCCCATCGATGTCATCCGCTTGACAAGCGCCCGCATCTGGATCTGAACGATGTCGATGATATGTTCTTTCTCGAGTGGATGGAACACGATCGTGTCGTCGATGCGGTTAAGGAATTCCGGATTGAACACACGCTTCAGGGCTTCTTCAATCGTGGATTTCATGGCGCTAAACTCATCCTTCGTTGATCCGGATCCGAAGCCAAACCCGCCACCCCGCTTCAGATCACGTGTTCCGATATTCGAGGTCATGATAAGGATCGTGTTCTTGAAATCGACGCGGCGCCCGAGACTGTCGGTCAGTATACCGTCATCCAGAACCTGAAGAAGAATGTTGAACACATCGGGATGCGCTTTCTCAATTTCATCCAACAACACCACTGAATATGGTTTGCGCCGCACCTTCTCCGTCAGCTGCCCGCCTTCTTCGTAGCCGACATATCCAGGCGGGGCTCCGATTAATCTTGAGACGCTAAACTTCTCCATATACTCACTCATGTCTACACGAATCAACGCCTCTTCTGTATCGAACAGGTAGCGGGCAAGAGCTTTTGCCAGCTCCGTCTTGCCAACGCCAGTCGGTCCAAGGAAGATGAACGAGCCGATTGGTCGAGCTGGATCTTTGAGCCCTGCACGGGTTCGTCGGATGGCTTTCGTCAGCTTGGAAATTGCTTCGTCCTGCCCGACAACCTCGTTCGTGAGAACCTTGTCCATCTTTAAAAGCTTTGCAGACTCAGACTCGGCAACCTTGTTTACGGGGATGCCGGTCATCATCGAGACGACATCGGCCATGTGTTCTTCAACCACTTCATGGATCGTATCCTGAGCCTTCAACTCCCACTCCCGCTTTGCAATATCAAGATCGCTCAAGAATTTCTTCTCCAGATCCCGAAGACGGGCCGCTTCCTCGAAGTTCTGATTCTTCACCACCTGGTTCTTTGACTGTTTGATCTTCTCGACCTCCGCCTCCAACTCGAGAATCTCCTTCGGCACATGGATGTTCGCAAGGTGGACGCGTGAACCGGCTTCGTCAAGCACGTCAATGGCCTTATCGGGAAGATAGCGGTCAGTAATGTAGCGGTCGCTCAGGCGGACAGC
>CAYPVN010000254.1:0-2496 GCA_964414155.1 uncultured Chitinophagales bacterium | reverse complement strand
GCAAACTCTAACGAAAACGTGACTTCCTGATCGACAATTGCGCTCGGAGGAGTTGCCGTAAGGGAGATGCTATCCACGCTGATGATAATCGAATCCATCGAGCGCGGGACATCGCTGGAATAGGTACCACGATATTTCATTCGAAGTAACACAGAGGCGGTATACTTCCCAGCCCTCCAGTACGCGTGATGAGCCTCCGCCGTCTTGGCTGGTACCTCTACCTCCTCGTTCTCAGCAAACCTGAAGACGTAGAAGTATTGTATGCCACCCCCATCACCGGGTCCGGGAGGTTCCGCCGTGAGTACAACATCTTCTCCAACATACACGGAGGGCTTGCTTGCCGTAAGCTTCACACGCACAGTGGGCTGTGCATCGCTTGTCCCCGGTTGCTTAACGCCAACCGGGTCAACACGCAAAAGCGAGCTGTCAATGAATCGGCGTTGGAAGACTGGCATTCTCACCTGCCTGCGAATCCTTTGAGTCGAGCTTGTGTCGGCTTGTGGGGGCTGTGTGCTCGTAGCTTCCGCCTCGACAGGTAATGACAACATACTGACCAGTAAAACAAGGCCAACGCGCAGGAATCTAGCGTCGACACGTTCGATTTTCAACATGCGCACCTCTGTTTGAACAATCCGACAAAACTACCACATGCGGCTTGGACGACTCCGCTGCAATCCATAAAGAAAAGGGGGAAATCCAATTACAGGCACCGAGTTATTGTCTTCCTGTGAGTAGTCGAGCAAAGTCAAACGCGAATCCCACTTGGGCAACAAAGTCACCCTCGGCTATGAGCGATCCCTGCTTCCATGTCAGTGCTATCGGAACGACCATCCCCCACGCCACGGGAAGCCCTGCCTTGAGCTGGAATTGATACACCGGCAAAGTTCCCTTCATCCACTGCCCCGAGGCCGCAACACTCAAGCTCAAGGGTTGTCGAAATGAAATCCCTTCCTCTTTTGCCGGCAGGAAATTGAACTCAAATCCTGCTTTACCCCCACTACGCGGACCGCCGCTGTCTATCCTGGATTCTTCGTACGCTGCATTCGCTACGAACTCTGTCTTGGTTCCAAGGCCGAACTCTGCCAAGAAGGCCAGTGAGCCGTATACTGTTTTGGATTCACTCTCCTTGAGTGAACCAGAGAGGGATACTTGTGGCTTTGATTGAATCTCTGATACAACCCGGGACACTTCTGCATCGAGAACGCAAAATGCCTCAATATGCTCAACAATGATTCTATCGATCTCTGCTTCATGTGCCACAATCTCAGCCTCAGTGAGAGAGTTCAGGAAATCCATCTCTTTCTTTCCCTGCCCGAGACGGTGATACAAGAAATCACCGACCTTCTCCGTGATTCTGCTGTATTCGGTGCCACCATTTTGAAGCGCATTGGTTACGTTTCCAAGTAGCGCCTGGTTTTCATCTGCACTTGGGTCCCGACCGTTTAGGAAAACTACCTTGAAAGTATATAACCTAAGTGGTGGCTGCCCGCTATTGTTAGCTGGTTCATCAAAGCCATAGCCGAACGAGAATCTTCTGAGGACACTGTGCTTGCCATAGAATTCAGGGTTAAGAGGATTTACTCCCATTGCTGCTGAGTAAAGTGCATACGGCGTAACTGTCACAACAGCAGAATTCTTTGAAGCGCTGTCTGACACTCCCTGAGAAAAACGTCCAAGATTGAATGCAAAGCCGAACAGATCAGCGACAGCAGTTTGATCCACTAATGAAGTGGAATTGCCGCTTCCGCTCGGAGTTTGAGTCTGCCTGCCTAGTGAGGTCTGATCAATTTCGGCTGGCATCTGTGTTTTGACCCTCTGCTCTACAAGAAATGCGATCCTTTTGTTGAGATAAGGATCCAGCTTGTTCGCCGGCTGAGAGTGGAGCCCGACTGGAATCCACATCAGCAGGGTCAGACCGAGAAGCCACCTTCGCCCCCCAAGGTTCATGTCTTTCTGCGTATTCATCTTACCTCCAATACTAAGCCAAGAATATTCTGTGTGCTGAAAAGGCCTTATCCGTTGGCGTGTTGCTTCGGAAATCGATGTCTTTGAATACTTGCAACTGTGTGTTGACATCTTTCATGATTCTTGCGAGATATGTATACTGAACTGCAGCCGCGAACGAAATTGACAATGTGTGTGTCGTATCGCCGTCTGCGGGACAATCGGCTTGCGGCCATGTCTTGGTGTATTCATGTTGAGGCGTTGGCCAGTCGGTGTCTTTCATAATGACTCGTCCTTTGGTGTCAACGAGCGCAAAGGCACCTCGGGCACCCAACACCGTAAGCTTATATTCTATGAATTCTCCCTCCGATGTCTTAACCTCAACCGCTGCAAGATCGACTCGAACCGTACGTTGAACTGCCATTGTTCCCTCCACATTGTTTGAACGAGTGGACTGTTTGAAAAGCTGAAGTCTTCATCACCGCGATGAATCGAGATTCCCTTAATGCGCCCAGAGTTACCCCAATCCGCACGACTCAAGAAACGGACTGG
>CAYPVN010000253.1:0-2508 GCA_964414155.1 uncultured Chitinophagales bacterium | reverse complement strand
TTGTCGATGAGGTCGTGGATTTCTTTACGCTTGACAAGGTCCTCGGTATTTCTGTATGAGAGATTATGCGAGTCTGCGTACTCCTTCAAAGCGTCGAAATCTGGAACGATGAGAGCGGTAAGGAACATGCGCCGGTCGCCGATGAGCACAAACTGTTCGACGTACTTACTGGAAAGGAAGAGATTCTCGATTGGCTGCGGGGCGATATTCTTGCCGCCCGAGCTGACAAAGAGATGCTTCTTCCGGTCGGTGATGTATAGAATGCCGCCTGAGTCAATCATGCCGATGTCTCCGGTGTGGAACCAGCCATCCGAATCGATGACCTCTTTCGTTGCGGCCGGATTGTTCCAGTAGCCTTTCATGATATTAGGCCCGCGTGCAAGTATCTCGCCGTCTTCTGCTATTTTCAGCTCAACACCCGGTATTGCCGTCCCAACTGAGCCAAACTTGCAGCTTTCAAGCCGGTTCACCGTGAGAACTGGGGACGTCTCCGTCAACCCATACCCTTCCACGATTCTCATCCCAAACGCTTCGAAAAACTCCCCGAATTCGCGCGGAAGGGCTGCACCTCCTGAGATAAAGAACTTGATCCTTCCGCCAGTTCGCGCCCTAACCTTCGAGAACACAAGCCGGTCAGCGATTGCGTGCCGCAGCCTGAGGCCCGCTGAGACATCATTCCGCTTGACGGCGTTGGCGTATTCCCGGCCGACACCGACAGCCCAGTAGAACATCTTTCGCTTCAATGGTGGCCCGCTTTCCACCTGCTTGATGATGCGGCTGTGGATCCGCTCGAACAGTCTTGGCACTGTTGGCACGATCGTCGGTCGTACTTCCAGCATGTTCTCACGGACAGTCTCGACGCTCTCTGCGTAGGCAATAGTTGCACCGCACGCCAAACCCGTGTAGTACCCGGCCATCCGTTCAAATGAATGGCTGAGCGGAAGAAATGAAAGCAGCCGATCGCCACATTCAATCTGGATGCACTGTGCAGCGCAGATCATATTGCTTGTCATATTGCCGTGCGTGAGCATCACCCCTTTTGGGTTGCCGGTCGTTCCCGACGTGTAAATGAGTGTGAGAAGATCATCGGGCTTGATCTTTTTGGATGAGGCTTCCACATAGTCAGGGTTCTTGCGGGCGAATTCCTCCCCCATTTCCATCACTTTGCTGTAAGCAATCGTTTCAGCGCCAGGGGCAATCGCGTCATCCTTCATTACGATGACCTTTTCGAGGGTTTTCACGTCTTTTAGAATCTTCAGCACCTTATTGAGATGGAACTGATTCGAAACGATGGCAAATTTCACTCCGGCATCGTTGAAAATCCACTCGTTTTGCCTGGCAGTCATGGTAGGATACACAGGCACGTCCACGGCTCCAAGCGCAACGATAGCCTGATCGCTGACAACCCATTCCGGACGGTTTTCGGATATGATTGCGACACGGTCACCCTGCTTCAATCCAAGCGCCGCCAGACCATTGGCAAACAGGTACACCCTTCGTTTCAATTCTTGATAGCCTATTCCTACATACTGGCCATTGGACTTGTACATCATGACCGGTCGTGGGTCGGCGGCGAATTTGGCGGTTACATTACTGAACATTTCGGGAATCGTTGTAAATTCGACTGCAACTGCCATGATTAAACCTCCAAAAGCAAAAGAAGTGGTTTAGGTCTGTCCTATGGAAAGATATAACTTGAAGTTAGCGGAGGATTGACTCAAATGCAAACGGAATCCCTTCCTGCGCACGGAATTCATGCATTCTGTAACGGGATGGTTTTCCTGGCCTCATCCTCAGAAAAAATTTTCAGGCTAAGCTGTTGCCATTGCTTGTCGAAACGCGTTCCTAAAATTTTTTACTTGACTTCGCTTCTTCAACGTTGTATATTTTGCCCCGATACTTTTGACAAAAGTTTGGGTTGGCGTTTCGATGTACCGACAAAAGTATCCCGTTTTCCCTCCTAGGATTCTGTTTTATGTGAGATCGACATTATTATTAAGGAAGCACGATGCAATTGGGTTTTATCAGAGTTTGCCCAAGTAATATTGTCGATTTTTCGGTAGGCAGCCAGTATCAGTAGTCTAAAGCCCATTTTCCTCTCATCGGAATAGGGCTTTCGTTTTTTGAGAATTGGAACAGACGCTTATCATCTCCGTTGGCGTCTGATTGGTTAGGAAATTCTGCAGCATAAATATTCACTTAACGATAAGGAAACACTCCTATGTCCCACAAGGAGACTCCCCCAGCAACCACCCTCCATGTAAAGAAAAGTCCCGAACAAAGCCAGCACGACACAAAAAAGATGAACGAGTCCATCATGGATCTCGCTCTGAATTGTCGTGACTATTACGGCGACAATGACCTTGCTGCCGATGTGCTGCATTCAAAGTACCTTGCGCCAAACGAGCAAGGCCCAATGCACATGTGGAACAGAATTGCAAAGGCTTTGTCTTCTGTTGAGAAGGACAAGGAACTTTGGTACAACAAGTTTCTCGATCTCTTGTTCGA
>CAYPVN010000252.1:0-2510 GCA_964414155.1 uncultured Chitinophagales bacterium | reverse complement strand
GCTATGGTTTTTGGAACGCTCATATTCATTATTACCGTTATTACTTTGACACTTGCTGATGGAGTGCGAGGGACTGCATGGGGAGTAGTTCTGGGTGAGTTGGGGACCGTCTTCGTAATGTTTATAGAAGTGAGAAGAGTCGTCCACTTTCCCCTGGGCAGAACGCTCGGGCGCGTGCTTCTCGCGTGCTTCCTAATGGCAATAAGCGTCTGGCTTCTTCGCGGGTTTGCAATCCCCGTTCAGGCCGCACTATCGATTCTCGTGTTTGCAGGTTCCCTTTTTTCCTTGGGCGGATTAGCGAAAGAAGAAATCCGCTTCTTGAAAGAGAGGTTCGTGTGAAGCTGCAGATTGGCATTGTCGCTGATTCCCATGTGTGGGAGCAGGTCTTCCGGCAGGAGGGGGTTCCTTTTACACGCGTTGACCTTTCTGTCGACTCAGTCCAGGATGTTTGCAGCATGCTTGTTGTGAACAGGGAACTATCAAGCAGCGAACGGGAGGTTGTTGAGGCGTATCTGCGGAGCGGAGGCGCAGTTCTTGGTTACACTGGGCATTTGTTGAAGGTGGCGGGGACAACCGGTACAAAGGAGAAACTGGAATATCTTGTTGGCGACCACGATGACATGTTCCCCTCGTTTCAGCTGCTTGATTTGGGATTGTATGGATTGGTTCCTCGTGAAGCGAATGTGCTTCGAACGCAAGCGAATCAATTTGGTGCATTCGCGGGAAGCCTTGGCGGCGGCCACGCGGTAATCCTCCCATTTGATGTGGAAGAAGCGTTGAGCGACATTCGTGTTGCATCAAAATCTTTCTACAACTCACGGGATCGCCTGCCAGCCGAACGCGTCTCGCTTGTCGGCAAGGGAGAAATTCGGCAGATGTTGCGTCGAGCTTTTGAATATCTGCACCACGCTAGGAATTTGCCGTACGCTCATCTCTGGTACTACCCGCACAGCAAAAGGAATCTCTTCGCTTTTCGCATCGACACCGACGGTTCACCCCAGCACGACATCGACGAGTTGTATGGCATCGCGAGAAACCATCTGATATCGATGACGTGGTTCCTGGATGTGAAGAGTCATGAAGCATGGCTCAAACACTTCGGTCGGATGGTGAATCAAGAAATCGGTGTACACTGTTATGAGCATACAACATTTGACGCGTATGATGATAACCTGAAGAACATAACGCGTGCTGCGAGGGAAATTGAGGCGGTCGGATTGCACCCGGAGGGTTTCGCGGCTCCGTTCGGAACATGGAATGAAGAGCTTGGCAAGGCAATCGACAAGGTTGGGTTTCAGTACTCATCCGAATTCGCTTATGCTTATGATACGCTACCTTTGTTTCCCCACACCGAAACGATGCGGTACAACACGCTACAGGTTCCGATTCATCCGATCTGTATCGGGAGTTTGATGAAAGTCGGATACTCATCGGCACACATGAAAGAGTACTATCGAAGAGTCATTGACGAGAAACGCGCGCGCGCCGAGCCGCTCTTCTTCTATCATCATCCCTCACATCATCATTGGGATGTCGTAGAATTCGTCTTTCAATCAATGCAAGATCGGGGAATCGACGATGTTTCTTTCAGTGAATATGCGCGATGGTGGAAGAAACGTCATGGGACAAAGTTCATGCTAACGTTCGCGAACGATATGTTCTCTTCTCAGTCGCAGGAACTCTCTGATGGAAATGCTGAAGAGGGGATAACGCTTAGAGTTACAACAACCGAGGGCAGAGAATTGTTGGTTCCTGTTGGCGAGGCCATCGATTTCAAAACAGCATCTTGGACGTTTCTTGAACCCCCGATTCCGCCTCCTCAAGACATTCGCCGGATACGGGAGTTTGATCCACGAAGTGTGCTGGGAGAGTTGCACACCAAGCTTATGAGGAAGTTTCGATGAATGTTGTTTTGGCGGGATATCAGGCGATCTCCATTCTCCATGGCGGACCGAACACGCAGCTGCGAAACACGGCAAGGCATCTTTCGGATCTGGGCATTAACGTGAAGCTGTTCGATCCGTGGACGCGGCTCCGGAAGGAGGAATGCGATCTCGTCCATCTTTTCGCTGCAAACATCGGGACATATCATCTCGCCCGGGAATTGCATGGGTTAGGGATTCCTATTGTTCTTTCTCCAATAATCTACAGCCTTCATTCTGCTACATTTGTCAAAACTATGCTCAAAGCGTCACGGTTCATCCAGAGATTAGCAAGAGGCGTCTGGACTGACTATGCCCTTGCAGCGGACATATGTGGCTGGGCCGGAAAGATTCTCCCAAACACGCAAGCAGAGGCTGACCTCGTTGTAGAAGGATTGGGTATTGAAAAAGAAAAAGTCACAGTCATCCCCAATGGAGTGGATGAACGATTCCTTGATGCCAATCCGACTCTCTTCAAAAACAAATATGGCCTGGAGAATTTCATCCTTTCGGTTGGACATACAGGTCATCGCAGGAAAAATGTTCTCGCCCTCATCCAAGCCTTGGGAAAGATAGATCACCCCGCGG